>NZ_QZFV01000109.1:0-41135 GCF_003600245.1 Amycolatopsis panacis | reverse complement strand
CAACGACTGACAACCATGATCACGGACAGGTATTTCCTTTGATAGCAAGGGAAATACCGAACCCGCCGCAGGTCGGGCACGAGCCGAGTAAGTACAAGGGGTCGCAGGTTCAAATCCTGTCAGCCCGACGTTTGCCCAGGTGAGAGAAGGTTTCTTGCCTGGGCATTGTCGTGTCATGGGTCGAAAGTGACGGCAGGAATCAGCAAGCGGCCCGGCACCTCGTCGGCTCCGTTGCGAGGTTCGCCCGGGGCGGCTGGCGGATCCAAGGAGCCGAGCGGGAAAATCGTGGGTGTGACGGACAGCTCTGGTGACTTCGTGCTGACAATCGACGAGTTGCGCGAGGTCACGCGATACGCGGTCGAAGCCGCGCAGGGCGTCGTTGATGTGTTTGAACTTTCCCAGCCCGACGACGCCCGTCCCCGAGACGCCATCGGTGCGGCGTGGGACTTCGTGAACGGAGCGACGCGCAGCAATCGTCAGCGCGTCGCGGCGCGAGATGCGCACCGTGCGGCGAAGGAGGCGACGAGCGAGGCCGCTGCCTGCGCGGCTCAGTCGGCGGGCGATGCTGCAGCCGCCGCTTACCTGCATCCGCTGGCCAAGGCGACCCAGGTGGGACATATTCTCCGGGCCGCGGCCAACGCGGCGCGGGTGGCAGAGCTTCAAGCCGGCGATGATCCTGCTGCTGGAACGGCTTCGATCAACCAGGCCGTCGAGCGAGCCACCCCGCTGCTTGTCGACGTGCTGCGCCGCTATCCGGATGCCTCGCAGGGGCAGAGCCGAGTCGCCCAGCTGATGGCAGGTCTCGACGCCCAGCTCCGGCTCGCGCGATAGTCAAAGGCCATTGCCGAGGAGCGTCACCTCCGCCGGAACATCGGCTTTGGCCAGGCCGGCGCGCCCTTGACCCTCCAGGAGCTGACGCTGCGTCATCCGCCGGAGCCCGAGGAACGACGCCCAGAGGGCACCTGCAACGCCGAGGACAGCGAGAGCGCCCCGGAGATGCCCTGGGTCAGGTCGATGTCCATGGCGGTGACGAGCTGCCAGGTCCAGATCAGGCCGAAGAGACGACCGCATAGAGCGTCGATCAGAGGTCCTTGACGACGTAGAGGTATTCCTCCATCCGGTCTGTGGAGGCATCTTCCTGGTCACTCACCACTGAGATCATATTCGGCAGGTATTTCACCAGACGCCGGAAGCAGTTCGACGCGTAGACAAAAACCCGGCCCTCAGGCGAGAAACCCGCCGCACGAAAGTCCTCTTCGTCGTCGGCCTCGGGGGACTGCCCCCACCGTGGTCCACATCACCACATCCCCTCTCCACGACCTCCGCCGCTCCACCCCCTCCCTGCTACCCTGTGCACGCGATCGACACGTGGTCTCACGGCCATGCGCGACCGGCGCTCACACGGCCAGGTCGCGGTCCGCACTGGTGAGCGTCGATCGCTTCTCTCCGGCAATTTCGTAACCGGCATTTTCCGTTCCAGGAAACACCCACGAGAAGGTGGTTCGATGCGGAAGCGATCTGCGCTCGTCACCGGTGGCGGCCGCGGTATCGGGCTCGCCGTCGCGCGGGCGCTGGCCGAAGGGGGTGACGCGGTCGCGGTCACCTGTCGTAGTGCGGAGCCGCCGGACGGGTTGCTCGGGATCCCTTGTGACGTAACCGATTCGGCGTCCGTCGATGCGGCTTTCACGGCGGCGGAAAAGGCGCACGGGCCGGTCGAGGTGATGGTGGCCAACGCGGGAACGACGATGGATCAGCTGGGCGCCATGATGTCCGAGAGCGCGTTCACCTCGGTCCTGGACACCAACCTTACGGGGGTCTTCCGCACGGTCCGGCGTGGGTTGCGGGGCATGATCCGCGCCAGAACAGGCCGGATTGTGTTGATCTCCTCCGTCGTGGCGATGCAGGGCGCGCGGGGGCAGGCGAACTACGGGGCGTCGAAAGCGGGGCTGATCGGGCTCGCGCGGTCGCTGGCCCGGGAGGTGGGTGGCCGCGGGATCACCGTCAACGTGGTGACGCCGGGGTTCATCACGACGGACATGACCAAGGACCTGCCGGACAAGGTCAAAGAAGCGGCACTCGCGGGCATCCCACTGGGCCGGTACGGCGACGCGGACGACGTCGCGCGTGTCGTGCGGTTTCTGGCCAGTGACGAAGCCGCGTACCTGACCGGGGCGATCGTCCCGGTCGACGGTGGTATGGGAATGGGGTATTGATGGGCATCCTCGCCGGCAAGCAGATTCTCGTGACGGGGGTGCTGACCACCGACTCGATCGCGTTCCACGTGGCCAGGCTCGCGCAGGAGCAGGGCGCCGAAGTGGTGCTCACCGGCTTCGGCCGGATGAGCCTGGTCGAGCGCATCGCCAAACGGCTGCCGGTGCCGCCGCCGGTGCTGGAGCTCGACGTGACCGACGAAGGGCAGTGCGCGTCGCTGGCCGAGCGGGTTCGCGCGCATGTGGACGGGCTCGACGGGGTGGTGCACGCGATCGGGTTCGCGCCGGAGGCGGCGCTGGGCGGCAACTTCCTGAACGCCTCGTGGGCCGACGTCTCGACGGCGCTGCACATCTCGACGTATTCGATGCAGGCGCTGGCCACGGCGACGATGCCGCTGCTGCGCGAGGGCGCCTCGATCGTGGGTCTCGACTTCGACGCCACGGTGTCCTGGTCGGCGTACGACTGGATGGGTGTGGCCAAGGCGGGGCTGGAATCGTGTTCCCGGTACCTGGCCAGGCATCTGGGGCCGCGCGGCGTCCGGGTCAACCTGGTCGCGGCCGGGCCGCTGCGCACGGTGGCGGCCAAGGGCATTCCCGGCTTCGAGGACTTCGAGCACACGTGGCACAGCCGCGCCCCGCTGGGCTGGAAGGCGACCGAGATCGAGCCGGCCGCACGAGCCTGCGTCGGGCTCCTCTCCGATTGGTTCCCGGCCACGACGGGCGAGATCGTGCACGCCGACGGCGGCTATCACGCGATGGGTGACTGACGAAGGCCGACTGACCCGGAAGAAACGGTCCGGGCGGGCGCGGGCAGTACCGCGCACGCCCGGACCGTTTTCGTTTTCCCCATTTTCACCCGGACGGCGCAGGGTCCCGGCAAAGTTGGTCGAAGGGCCTGTGATCAGCAGAGAACCGTGGCTCCCGCGTCATCATGGGCGGTGCCTGCCATCTCGATCGATTGCGCCTGGCAGCGGGCGATGCGGTTGTGTTCGAAGTGCGCGACCACCTCGTGGTGTGTGCCGGACCTGTTTCCGCAGTCTGCGCACGACCCTTCACACCGACTTTGCCGACACCCTGCCCGGACGGCGGCTCCCGGGAACGGCTGAATCATGCGGGGTCGCGAAAGGTAAATCGACGGCAAATCCCGCGCCGGGGGTCGCGAAGTCGATCTTCCATCGGAGTAGGAAATAAATTCATCATTACTGGACAGTAGGCTCCGGCCGCGCTCGCTTTCCACACTCCGGAATCGCCGTTTGAAACCTTCGCCCGAATTGCCCGCCGGGACGACCCACGGTAAACCTTGAACGGAGTTCAAATTACCGGGTACTTCGATCTTTCCCCGATGAAAACACCTCTTCGAGCTGCGGAAACACTGCTGTGACCCAGCTGTCACGCGCATTGACCGCTCACTCGATCGTGTGAGAGTGTGACTACCGGTCGGTTCTGGGGAAGATCGAATCACGTGACCGCGGTGCGCTCGAATGCATCGCGATCCTTCTCTTGCGCTGCCCGCACAGTCAACGAGCCAGGCATGACTCGACATTGAGGTGGCCGGTGCGCGACATAGCGATCGTGGGTATGGGGTGCCGTTTCCCGGGGGCGCGAAACCTCCAGGAATATTGGCGGCTGCTGGTGGCCGGACGCCGCCGGTTCTCGGCGGTTCCGCCGGAGCGCTGGGACCATTCCGCTTACTACGACCCCGACGACAAACGGGCGTCGAAACGCTCCTACACCGACCGGATCGCGGTGCTCGACGAGGTCGACCAGTTCGACGCCGCGCACTTCCGGATGTCGCCCCGCCGCGTACAGGCGATGGACCCGCAGCACCGGCTGCTGCTGCAGACCTCGCGCGAGGCGCTGCAGGACGCGGGCTGGGAGCGCAAGCCCTTCGACCGCCACGGCACCGGGGTCTTCTTCGGGATGAGTTCCTCGGAGTACATGGAGCTTTCGCCCGACGTCCGCACGATCCAGCCGTTCACGGTGCCCGGTGGCCTGCTGAACATGGCGGCGGCCACGGTCAGCCAGTACTTCGACCTCGGCGGTCCCAGTTTCACCGTGGACGCGGCCTGCTCCTCCAGCTTGATCGCGCTGCAGGAAGCCGTCACGCACCTGCGTGCCGGGCACTGCAGCGCGGCGCTCGTCGGCGGCGCCTATCTGGCCCTCGCGCCGGTCGGCCTGGTGGGCTTCGCGAAGGTCGGCGCGCTGTCGATGGCCGGCGTGTGCCGGCCGTTCGACCGGAGAGCCGACGGATTCGTGCTCGGTGAAGGAATCGGCACGATCGTGCTCCGCCCGCTCGACGAGGCCGTCGCAGCGGGCGATCGTGTTTATGCGGTGGTGCGCGGCATCGGCGTGTCCAACGACGGCACCACGGACGGGCCGATGACGCCCCGCACCGAGGGGCAGGTCCTCGCGCTGGAGCGGGCGTATGCCGATGCCGAGGTGAACCCGAGGTCGGTCGGCTTCATCGAGGCGCACGGCACGGCGACCGTGGTGGGCGACCGCGTGGAACTCGAAGCGCTCAAACGGATCCGCGCGACCGACGACGAGCAACCCGAAGGCACCGCCTACCTTTCGTCGGTGAAGAGCCTGATCGGGCACAGCCTCAGCGCGTCCGGGATGGCTAGCCTGATCAAGGCGGCGCTGGTCCTGCACTATCGCACGATCGTCCCGCAGCCGGAGACCGAGGTCGATCCGGAAGCGGGTCTCGCCGAGGCCGGGCTGCGGATTCCGGCCGAGCCCACGCCTTGGGAGGCGAACGGCTCGCCGCGGCGGGCGAGTGTGAGCGGTTTCGGGTTCGGCGGTACCAACGCGCACATCGTACTCGAAGAAGGACTGTCCACTGTGGCCACGGCGGCAGTGCCGGATCGGCCGGAACTGTTCCTGTTCTCCGCGGCGACCCCGGCTTTGCTCGCCCAGCACGTCGGCGAAGTCCTCGACGAACTCGCGGCGATGCCGACCGTGTCGCACCGCGCCGTCGCCCACACGCTCGCTTCGCGGCGGCTGCTCCCGGCCCGGCTGGCGGTCGTCGCCGGTGATCGGGAGGAACTGCGGACACGCCTGATCGACGCCAAACGGTCGCTGGAGCAGGGTCGTCTCGGCCACCTCGGCGACGCGGGCTACGCGGGCAAAACCCCGCTGCCGCTGACCAAGCGGGCGGTCGCGTTCCTGTTTCCCGGGCAGGGCAGCCAGCGGCCCGGCATGCTCGGCGATCTGTATCAGCGGTTCGCCGCGCTCCGCGAACGTGCCGACACGCTGGACGCCGTTCTCCGCCGCGAGGCCGGCTTTTCCGGGCTGGAAGCGGTCTACGGGCCGGATGCGGCGACTGAACCGGGACGTGCCCGTCTCACCGGCACAGACGTCTGCCAGCCCTCGCTCGGCGTGCTCGGACTCGCTGCGGCGCGGACGGTGACCGCCCTGGGCGTGGCGCCGATGCTCACGCTCGGCCACAGCGTTGGCGAGTTCCCGGCCGCGGCGGTGGCCGGTGCACTGTCCGATGAGGAGGTCGTTCGCCTGCTCGCCCTCCGGGGTGCCCGGATGCGCAAGGCGGAACAGGCGGAAAGCGGCGGAATGCTCGCGCTGCGCGCCAGTGCCGAGCAGACAGAACAGCTGCTGCAGGGCGTCGAGGGCGCGTGGCTGTCCGGGTACAACCACCCGCGGCAGACAGTGGTCAGCGGCCGGGCGGACGGCCTGGCCGAGGTCGCACGGCGGTGCGCTGCCGAAGAGATCGATGCCCACCAGCTGGAAGTCTCCAACGGCTTCCACTCGCCGCTGCTGGCCGGAACCGGCGAAGGCATCGCGAAAGACCTGGCCAGCGCGCCCATCGTCGCGCCCGGACTGCGCTACGTCTCGTCGGTCAGCGGTCTCGCCTGCGAGAACCCCGAGGAACTCCGGGAGCTGTGGGCCTCGCACGCCGTCGCGCCGATCCGATTCGCCGCCGCCGCCGAAGCCGCCTACGCGGCGGGCGCGCGGATTTTCGTCCAGGTGCTCGGCGGCCACACGGTGCTGGCCACGATGCGGCAGAACCTGCGCGAGCACGACGACGCGCACTACGTCGAGCTGAGCGCCGAGGAACCCGATGACGGCCGCACTTTCCTCGGCGCGCTGGGCCTGCTCGCGGTGCTCGGCGTCCCCGTCGATCCGATGCCGTTGTTCGACCCCGCGGAGGCGCTGCTGAGCCTGCCGGCCTCGCCGTTGCGGACGCGCCGCTACTGGGTCCAGCAGGACGAGGCCCGTCACCAGCACACGTCCGAGCCCGCCCCCGAAGCCGTGAAGGAGCACCCCATGAGCGACGTCGTGACCCTGCTGCGCGAACAGCTGGCTGTGCTGCAGGCTTTCGATCCCGTTGCAGTCCCAGCGGCCCCGGCCCCGCTCCCCGAGCCCGCGAAGGCCGCCCCGCCCGCCGCCGGTGAGTTCGACCGTGTTCGGTCCACTGTGTACGACCACATCTCCCGGATCAGCGCTTTCCCCATCGATCAGCTGCACGACGAGCACCTGGTCGTGCAGGAACTCGGCTTCGACTCGCTGATGCTCACCGAGCTGGTCGGGTCGGTGCAGAAGACCTGGCCGCAGGTGAGCGACCAGCTCAAGGCCGGTGCCATCGCCCCGCGCCCGACGATCGCCGAGATCGTGTCGACGGTCGGCGGCATGCTGAACCTCTCCCCCACGCCCGCGCCGGCGAAACCCGAACCCGGCGACACGACGGTCGCCCCGGAGTACCGCATCGAGGACTTCCCCGAGGCGCAGCTGCTCGCGTCGCAACTCAGCTCCCCCGAGCACAACCCGTACTTCCTGCTGCACGAAGGCACGGCGTCCGGCACGACCCGCATCGACGGCCGTGAGCTGGTGTGCTTCTCCAGCTACAACTACCTCGGGCTGACCGGCCATCCGGTGATCAAGCAGGCGGTCACGGATGCGCTCGACACCTACGGCAGTTCCGTGTCGGCGAGCCGGTTCCTCTCCGGTGACCGTCCGGTGCACCAGCACCTTGAGGCCGAGCTGGCCCGCCTGCTGGGCACCGAGGACGCGATCGTGCTGGTCAGCGGCCATGCGACGAACGTGTCGGTGATCGGGCACCTGCTCGGGCCGCAGGACCTGGTCGTGCACGACGAACTCGCGCACGACAGCATTCTCCAGGGCTGCAAGCTGTCCGGCGCCCGCCGGCTTCCCTTCCCGCACAACGACATGGCCGAGCTGGACGCCCTGCTTACCCGCGCCCGCAAGCAGTACCGGCGCGCGCTGGTCGTGGTCGAAGGCGTGTACAGCATGGACGGTGACCTGGTCGACCTGCCCAGGCTCATCGAGGTCAAGCAGCGGCACGGCGTGCTGGTCATGGTCGACGAGGCGCACAGCGTCGGGACCGTCGGGCCGAACGGCGGTGGCGTCGGTGATCACTTCGACGTCGACCGGTCTGCGATCGACCTGTGGTCCGGCACGTTGTCGAAGTCGCTGTCCAGCTGTGGCGGGTACGTCGCCGGTTCGGCGAATGTGGTGCAGTACTTGAAGTACAGCGTTCCCGGATTCGTCTACAGCGTCGGATTGACCCCGACGAACACGGCGGCGGCCCTGGCCTCGCTCCGTGTCCTGCGCGAGGAACCGGAGCGGCTGGCGCGCCTGCGCAGCAACGCCGCGCTGTTCCTCGACGCGGCACGCAAGGCGGGTTTGAACACCGGGCCGAGCGAGGGATCGCCCGTGGTGCCCTGCGTCGTCGGCGACTCCGCGCTGACGCTGCGGCTGGCCGAAGTGCTGTTCGAGCGCGGGATCAGCGTGAATCCGATCATGTACCCCGCGGTGCCCGAGCACGAAGCGCGCCTGCGGTTCTTCATCACCTCCGAGCACACCGCCGAGCAGATCACCAGGACGGTTTCGGTGGTCGCCGAGGAACTCCAGCGGCTGCGCGCGAACTGACCACCCGAACACCCGGCATCCACCAAAGACTGTCAGGAGTCGTTCTGTGTCTTCACCACCCACCGCTGCCACCGACACGGGGTCCGAACCGGACGACGTCCGGCCCTCGCCGAGGTTGCCGTTCGCGCTGCGCCGCCCGCGCTGGGTGCTGGTGCTCGGTCTGTTGTTCCTGATCGTGACCGGTGCGCTGGCCGGTGGTGCGTCGTCGGTGCTGAAGAACGGCGGTTTCGACGACCCGAACTCGGACTCCGCCTTCGCGGCGAACCTGATCGCGCAGAAGTTCCCTGCCGCACAGCCGAATCTGGTGCTGGTGGTACGCAATGACGACGGTCCGGTCGACACGGCCGCGGAGACCGGCCGCCGGGTGCTGGCGACGCTGGCCGGCGAACGAGACGCGCAGCTCGTGGGCAGCTACTTCGCCGGCGGCGATCCGAGCCTGCGGTCCAAGGACGGGCACAGCGCCTTGACGCTCGTGCACGCGGCGGGCGACGAAGACGCGGTCGGCCGGACGACGAGCCGGTTGCACGACCGGCTGGCCAAGGCCGACGGTCCGGTCACCGTGCGTTTCGGTGGCCTGGCCCAGATCAACAACGACCTGACCGAGCAGACCGACAACGACGTGGCGCTGTCGGAACTGATCGCGCTCCCGTTGACGCTGATCCTCCTGTTCTTCGTCTTCCGGGGACTGATCGCGGCGCTGCTCCCGGTGCTCGTCGGCGTGCTGTCGATCTCCGGTTCGCTGGCCTTCCTCTACGGACTCGGCCAGACGATCTCGGTGTCGGTCTTCTCCGTCAACCTGATCACCGCGCTCGGCCTGGGGCTGGCGGTCGACTACAGCCTGCTGATCGTGTCCCGGTACCGCGAGGAACGAAGTCGCGGGCTGGCAGGACCGGAGGCGATCCTCGCGACCTTGCGGACCGCCGGGCGCACGGTGATCTTCAGCGGCGTGATCGTGGCCGCGGTGCTGACCACGCTGCTGGTGTTCCGGCAGTACTTCCTCAGCTCCTTCGCCTACGCGGGCGTCGCGGTCGTGGCGATCACCCTGCTGTGCGTGCTTTTCCCCTTGCCTGCCGCGCTTCTGCTGCTCGGCGACCGGATCGACAAGTGGTCGTTTGCCAAGCCCCGGCCCGAGCGCCCGGCCGAGGAGGACCGGATGTGGGGCCGGATCGCCGGTGCGACGATGCGCCGCCCCGGACTGTTCGGGCTCCTCGTGGTCGTGCTGCTCGCGGTTCTGGCGGTGCCGATCTTCGGCGCGCAGTTCGGCGTGCCCGACGAGCGTGCGCTGCCGCAGGGCACGGAAAGCCGCGTGGTCACCGACGTTGTGCGGACCCAGTTCACCGGCGACACCGAAGCTGCGCTGTCGGTGGTCAGCCCGGATTGGCCGGGCGGCTCCGGCGATCTGGCCGGTTACGCGGCGAAGCTGTCGGAAGTGCCGCACGTGACCGGCGTCGCCAGTGCCGCGGGTCAGTTCGTACAGGGCAGGCAGGTCGGCCCGGCGGGGCCTGGCTCCAGTTCGGGCGGAGCGACGTTGTTGCAGGTCAACCACGACGTGGAGCCGTTCTCGACCGACGGCGAACAGCTGGTGCAGGCAGTGCGCGCAGTGCCGGTGCCGGGCGATCACCGAGTGGCCGTCGGCGGGCTGCCCGCCCAGTACCTCGATGTCACGGCGTCGATCGGCGACCGGCTGCCGCTGGGGGTCGGGCTGGCCGCGCTGCTGACGTTCCTGCTGCTCGGTGCCGCGACCGGGAGCATCCTGCTGCCGATCAAGGCGGTGGTGTGCAACGTCCTCGGTCTGCTGGCGGTGCTGGGCGCGATGGTGTGGGTGTTCCAGGACGGCCACCTGGCCGATCTGTTCGGCGTCACGCCCGCGCCGATCGCGGTGACGATTCCGGTGCTTTTGCTGGTGATCGCCTACGCGCTGTCGATGGACTACGAGATGTTCCTGCTCTCCCGCATCAAGGAGAGCTTCGACGAGACCGGCGATCCCGTGCTGTCGGTCCGGAAAGGACTCGGCGGGAGCGGCCCGATCATCAGTGCCGCGGCCGCGATCCTCGCCGTGTCCTTTTTCTCCACCGCCATTTCCGGCGTCTCGCTGGCGAAGCTGTTCGGGATCGGGACCGGACTCGCCGTGCTGGTGGACGCCCTGCTGATCCGCGGGGTGCTGGTGCCCGCGTTCCTGAAGATCGCCGGCCGCGCCGCCTGGTGGGTGCCGCCGGCGGTGCAGAAGCTCACCGACCGCATTTCCGGGACTGTCGGCCATCGCTGAACCGAACTGAGGAGATCCAGTGGATGCACCGAATGCCACGCTCGTGACCGGATCGGCGATCCGGAGCGGAACGGAACTGGCGCGCGACGCGCTGGCCCTGGCCGGCCGGTTGCGCCGGGCCGGGCTCCGCCCCGGCGAGCGCGTCCTGCTCAAGGCGGACAACTCGCTGGAGTCGGTGACCGCGCTGCTCGCGCTGATCCATCTCGACGCGTCGATCGTCCTGCTCGACGACCGCCAGACCGCCGAGGAATGCGCCCGCGTCACCGTCGTGTCGAAGGCCCGCTGGGCGCTCGGCGGCCAGGACGGCGACCTGGCCGAAGGCGTGCGCCACCTTCCGACGGACGAGCCGGACGGGTTGTCCGGCCCGGCCGACGAGACCGAACTCGACTTCACCGCCTGGCACCGGCGCCAGGACGCGCTCATCACCTGGTCCTCGGGCTCGACCGGGCTGCCCAAGGGCATCGTCCGGTCCGGGCAGGTACTGGCCGACGATCTGGAACGGTCCCGGGCGCGGATGGGCTACCGCGACAGCGACGTCTTCCTCCCGCTCGTGCCACTCTCGCACTTCTACGGGCTCACCCTGGTGCTCATCTGGTGGCGGATCGGCGCGACCCTGGTCGTCACGCCGACCAGCCGGCTGGACCAGGCGTTGCGCGTCGGGACCGAGGCCGGTGCGACGGTGGTCGACGCGACACCGTCCACTTTGCACAGCATCCTGAACCTGACCGAGCGCCGTCCGCAGTACCTGGTGGAGCTGTCCTCGGTGCGTATGTGGTGCGTCGGCGGGGCGCCGCTGAGCAGCACCTTCGCGGATCGCTTCGCGTCGGTGTTCGGGCTCCCGCTGCTGGACGGCTACGGCAGCAACGAAGCGGGCAACATCGCGCTCGCCTCCCCGGACAACCCGGTCGGCTCCGGCCGCCCGCTGGACGGGGTGGAGGTCACGATCGTCGGCGCGGACGGCAATCCGGTCTCGATCGGCAGCACCGGCGAGATCGTGGTGCGCAGCCCGGCGATGATGGTCGGCTACCTCGCCGACGACGGTTCGATCGCGCCGATCGAGTCCGACCTGTATCGGACCGACGACCTCGGGTACTGGGACACCGAAGGCAACCTCTACGTGGTGGGCCGCAAGTACGCCGTGCACCGGCTCGGCCACACGCTCTACCCCGAGGCGATCGAGCGCCGCGCCGAGGCGTGCGGGCGGCCGGTGAAGATCGTCGTGCTGGAGGACGAGCGCCGCGGCTGCCAGCTGGTGTTCGTGGTCGCCGATCCGGACGGCTCCAGCGCCCAGCTGTGGCGGCGGGAGATCGACGCGCTGCTGCCGGCCTACGAGCAGCCGAACCGGGTGCTGGTGGTCGAGCAGTTCCCGCTCAACGGCAATGGGAAACCGGACATGGTGGAGCTGCGCCGGCTCACCCGGCAGCGCCTCGGCGAGGGCTCCGCCCGGCCGATGGTGCCCACCACCGCGCTGGCGCTGACCTCGGTGCCGCTGCCCGAGCGGCTGCGCGCGATCCACGACGTGATCGGATTCCTCAAGGACCGGCCGGACCAGGTGGCCGACATTCTCACCGAGATCTCGATCCGCAGATCCGTGGACGAGGAGATCGAATCGTCCATCCGCACGCTGGAGGGCGCGGCCGACGAGATCGACCGCTACCGGCCCAAGCGCATCTCGCAGCTCGCGGTGTTCATGTCCTCGAACATCATCCTCTACTCCTACGTGCTGCACGCGCTGGTCCCGTCGCTGTTCACCGAGCGGATCGTGGCCCGGCCCTCCAGCCAGGTGGCCGCGCAGACCCATCGGCTGCACGAGCTGCTCGCGCCGGTGCACGGCCTGCCGGTGGAGATGTCGCGGGCGGGCCAGCGGGCGTTCGTCACCGGCCCGGCGGCGAACGCCCAGGTGCTGGTGTTCACCGGGGCGTATGCCAACGCCGAAGAGCTGCGGGGCAAGCTGCGCCCGGACCAGCTGCTGCTGTTCTTCGGGCAGGGCATCAACCCGTTCGTCGTCGGCCCGGACGCCGACGGTGAACGCGCGATCGAGGACGCCATCCGGATCCGGCTGCTCAACTCCGGGCAGGACTGCTTCGGCCCGGACGTGTACTTCGTGCACAGCTCGATGCGGGAACGTTTCGTCCGCGGCGTCATGAAGCGGCTCGCCGAACAGCGTTACGGCGACTATTCCGACCCGGACACCGACTACGGCGCCCTGTTCTACGACACCGCGCTCCGCTCGGCGACCGAGTACCTGCTGCGCAACCGGGAACACGTGCTGGCCGGCGGCGAGGTCGATTTCCGCACCGGACACGTGCAGCCGACGGTCCTGGTGCGCGATATCGGCGACTCGCTCGACATCAGCGAGTTCTTCTCGCCGATCTTCAACATCGTGGTCTACGAAGACGAGAAGCAGCTCAACGACGCACTCGCCTCGCCGTATTTCGCCGAACGCGCGATGGCCGCGATGCTGTACGGCACCGGCGATGTGCTGGCGCACAAGCTGCGTAAACGCCACACCGTGACGATCGACTCCACGCTTCTGGAGGCCGACAGCGGCAACCATCCGTTCGGCGGGCGCGGGGTCATGGCGAACTACGCGGCGTACCAGGGACGCCGGGTCGCCGAGCCGCTGCTGGTCTCGAAGACGGTCGCCCAGTTCGGCATCGGGGTATGACTGTGTCCACAATGTACGCCAGCCCTTGGCACGCAGCAGTCGGGTTGCTCGTGCACCGCGCGGTAAGCACGGTGTTCGGGTTGCCCGGCGACGATCTCGGCCTGCTTCATGCGCTCGAAAGCACCGACGTGCGCATGATCCTGTGCCGCGATCAGCGCGGCGCGATGTTCATGGCGACCGGATATGCCATGCAATCCGGCACCACCGGCGTGTGCGTGGTCGGTAAGGGACCGGCGCTGACCAACGTGCTGACCGGTCTGCTGGAAGCACGCAGCTCCGGGGTACCGGTGGTCGTCCTGGCGGGCGGCACTGCCGCCGCTCGCCGCGATGCCGCGGCTTTCCAGGAACTCGACCAGCTTCCTCTGGTCACGCCGCTGGTCAAGTGGGCGGCGCGGGTCGACCATCCGGACCGGCTGATCCCGTTGCTGGAGAAGGCTTTCCTGATGGCCGGCAGCGGCGCACCGGGGCCGGTCTACCTGGAGATCCCGGACGAGCTGACCAGCGGCGAGATCGTCCGCAACCGCCCTTGGGCGTCGATGCCGGAGGTCGCTGCGGAAGTGGAGGCCACGGACCAGGCGCTGGAGTTGCTCCGTGCGTCGCGACGGCCGGTGCTGCTGGTCGGTGGCGGGATGCGCGGACGCAATGCCGACGGACGGCTCGAAGCGTTCGCCGACCGGATCGGCGCGGCGATCTTCACGACCGCGTCCGGCCGCGGCGTCGTCGACGAGGACCACCCGGCGTTCTGCGGGCTTGCCGGGCTGTACTCGCCGGCCGAAGCCGGGCCGGTCTGGCGGAACACGGACCTGCTGGTCACGGTCGGCAGCCGCCTCGAAGAGACCGCGACCTACGGCAGTGGCTTCGCCTCCCCCGGAGTGCCGGTACTGCAGGTCAACCTGGATGCGGCCGGAATGTCGACGGACCTTCCCGGCGCCACCGTGCTCGGCGAAGGAGCCGCGGTGGTGGCGAGCTGGCAACGCGCGCTGGGGTCCGATCCGGCGAACGCCGAATGGCGGACCACGGTCGCCGCTTGCCGGACCGGCGCGCAGACGGCCGTCGCGAACCGGCTCGGCGAGCTGGCCGAATCGGGCCGGCTGCACGTCGCGGAGATCCTCGCCACGCTGGACCGGACCGCGCCGCCGGACCGGATTTTGGTGCAGGAGAACGGGTTGCAGGACATGTGGTCCTACTTCTTCCCGTACTGGACGATCCCCGCGGGCGCCGGATCGATCGTGCCTTCGGAACAGACGACGCTGGGCTTCGGCACGGCCGCGGCCGGCGGGGTCAAGCTGGCCGCCGGGGCACGTCCGGTCGTCGCGTTCGTCGGGGACGGCGCGTTCGCCATGGTCGCCGCCGACGTGGCGACGCTCGCCGAACACGGCGTCGGAGTGCTGTACATCGTGCTGCGCAACCGCGGCTACGGCTGGTTGCAGTCCCAGCTGGACCAGCACGGTGACGCGGCGACGCGGTTCCGGTTCCTGAGCCAGGACGCCGCGCTGACCGTGCCTGCGCATCCGGCCGTCTGGCACACGGTCGTCGCCGAGAAGGCCGGCTTCGCCGAGGCGCTCGGCCAGGGGTTGCTGGAGAGTTCGAAAGGCCGCGTCGCCGTGCTCGAAGTCCCCCTGACCATCGACGACGTCCCGCCCGGCATCGAGGAACTCGACGGAGACTTCCCCGGCGCCGCAGTCAACGCACCGCCGACCCCTGTTACGGAGAATGGAGCCGACACTCATGAGCGCTGAGTACCGGGCGCATCGGCGCCGGGTCGTGGTCACCGGCTGTGGCGTGATCTCGCCGGTCGGCCTGAACGCCGCGGACTTCTGGCAGTCCCTGCTCGCCGGCCGCAGCGGTGTGGCGCCGATCGAGTCGTTCGACGCCACCGAGCTGCCGACCCGGATCGCCGGCGAGATCCGGGGGTTCGACCCCGAGCGGTTCATGCCCAAGCGGGTGCACCGGCGGATCGACCCGTTCGCCCGGTACGCGCTGGCCGCCGCGATCGAGGCGGTCGAAGCGGCGAAGCTGACGATCGACGACGAGCTGGCGCCGCGGGCCGGGGTGCTGATCGGGTCCGGCTACGGCGCGAGCCAGACACAGACGCACGTGTCCCTGACGCTGGAGCACAAAGGACACCGGGCGGTCGGCCCGTTCACCGCGGCGGCGTCGGCGATCGACAACGCCGCGGGCGAGGTGGCGCTTCGCTTCGGGATCATGGGTTCCTCCGGAGCGATCAGCACGGCGTGCGCGAGCGGCACGTCCAGCGTCGGCGAGGCGATGCGCTGGATTCAGCACGGCTACGCCGACGTCGTGCTCGCCGGTGGCGCCGACGCCTCGGTGACCGGATCGGACATCGCCTCGGCCTGCTCCGCCCGTGCGCTGTCCCGTCGCAACGATGAGCCGGAGAAGGCCTCCCGGCCGTTCGACAACGAGCGCAGTGGCTTCGTCATGGCCGAGGGCGCCGGGATGCTGGTGCTGGAAGAAGCCGAACGCGCGATGCGCCGTGGTGCGCCGATTCTCGCCGAACTCATCGGGTACGGCGCGAGCAGCGACGCCCACCACCCGACCGCGCCGCATCCCGAAGGTCTCGGCGCGGAGCTGGCCATCAAGGGCGCCCTCACCGACGCCGGGATCGATCCGTCCACTGTGGATTACGTCAACGCCCACGGCACCAGCACGAAACTCAACGACCGCACCGAATCCCTCGCGATCCGCAAGGTGCTCGGCGAGCACGCGACCCGGATCCCGATCAGCTCGACCAAGTCGATGACCGGGCACATGATCGGCGCCGCCGGTTCGGTCGAGCTGATCGCGTGCATCCACGCCATCCGCGACGGGGTCGTCCCGCCGACGATCAACTGCGACGACCCCGAGGACACCGGACTCGACTACGTGCCGCACCGCCCGCGGGAACACCGGGTCGAGGTCGCGATGAGCAATTCGTTCGGCTTCGCCGGGCACAACGCGGTCGCCCTCGTCCGGTCCTGGCGCCCCTGATCCTCCTCTCACCCCCGAAGAATCCGCCTGAAACGAAAGGGAAGCACATGAACGACGAAGAGATCCGCACCGGTTTCGCCGCCATCCTCGACGAGGTCGCCGGCACCGACGTGGACGAGGTCACGATGGAACGCTCGTTCGAGGAACTCGACATCGACTCGCTGCTGATGGTGGAGGTCGTAGTCGCCGCCGAAGACCGGTTCGGCGTCAGCATTCCCGAGGACAGCCTGGCGAAGGTGACCACCGTCGGCGACATCGTCGGGCTCATCCAGGGCAATCTCGCCGCCGTATGACCCGGGTGGGGCACCGCCTCCCTCCCCCGCCTGCGGTGCCCCACCCGTTCCACCCGCGAACCCCCGGTCATCGATGAAGGAAGGTCATGGAGCAGAACCCCTTTGCGCCGGCGTCCGGTGAAGCCGGGCGCTCCTACCACGGACTGCACGACGGCCGGTTCGCGAAGCTGTGGCCGCAGGCCGGTCCGCCGGCCCCGGCGGCGGTGCTCGCCCACGAGGCCTTCCGGGCGATGGTGCTGAGCGAGCCTTATCCCTGCCTGGTCTCCCGCGGCGTGCTGCGCCGCGGCGACTACCGGTTCGGCGCCTACGCCGCTCTGGGCAGCGCGGAAGCCGCGCAAGCGGCCGCTGCCGACCTCTGGCAGTTCATCCACGACTTTCCCATCCGCGCGGACCATTTCGCCTCGTTCGTCGCCAGCTTCGACGGGCCGATCTGCGCGGACGAGGCGCAGTTCGAGCAGGTGCTCTGGTCCCATCTGCAGCTCATGCACGACGCCGACCGGGAACATCACGAATGGAATTCCGGCGTCGGCTCAGATCCCAACGCGAAGGGCTTCTCCTTCAGCTTCTCCGGCCGCGCCTTCTTCGTCGTCGGCATGCACCCGGCGTCCTCCCGCTGGGCGCGCCGGGGCGCCCGGCCCACCCTGGTCTTCAATGCGCACGAGCAGTTCGACATTCTCCGCGAGACCGGCCGGATGGCGCCGATCACCGGAGCGATCCGCGCGCGTGATCGCGAAATGCAAGGACACGAGAACCCGGCGCTGCGGTATTTCGACGGCGACCATCCCGAGACGGTCATGTATTCCGGACGGCTGCCCGAGGACGGCTGGAAATGCCCGCTGCACATCGCGCCCGGCGCGCCGGTGAACCCGTGACCGGCTTCGAGGCCCTCGTGGGCCGGACCTACCCGCCGACCGCGCCGTACGAGGTCGGCCGGGAGCACATCCGGGCGTTCGCCGACGCCATCGGCGACGACTCTCCCGTCTACCGGCAGCCCGAAGCCGCGCGGGCACTGGGGCACCCGGATGTCGTTGCGCCGCCGACCTTTCCGGTCGTGTTCACCTTCGCCGCGACCCAGCAGGTCGTGGACGACCCGGACGTCGGCGTCGACTTCAGCCGGGTCGTGCACGGCGGGCAGCGGTTCACCTACCAGCGGCCGATCTGCGCGGGCGACCGGCTGACCTGCGCGGTCGCGATCGAGAACATCAAGCTGCTGGCCGGCAATCTCCAGATCACGATGCGCACCGAGGTGCGCTCCGTCGCGGGCGAAGCGGTGCTGACGGACTGGTCGACCATCGTCGTGCGGGCCGAGTGAGGGCGAGGTGAACGAGTCCCCCACCGGCCGGCGCTGGGCGACGCTGGCGATCTGCTGCCTGGCGTCGCTGCTGCTCGGTATCGACCTGACGGTGCTCCACCTGGCCGTTCCCGCGCTGACCGAGGCGCTCGCCCCGTCGGCCGGTCAACTGCTGTGGATCGCCGACGTCTACGGCTTCGTCCTCGGCGGCTTGCTGCTCACGATGGGCACGGTCGGCGACCGCATCGGCCGGAAACGGCTGCTGGTCATCGGATTGTCCGCCTTCGGCCTGTTTTCGCTGGCGACCGCGTACGCGCCGAACCCGGAGCTGTTGATCGCCGCCCGGGCGTTACTGGGAGTCGCCGGCGCCACGGTGATGCCGTCAACGCTGTCGATCATCCGGCAGGTCTTCGCCGATCCGCGCGAGCGCGCGGCCGCGATCGGTCTGTGGAGCGGCACTGTCACCGCCGGTTTCGCGGTCGGGCCGCTCATCGGCGGTGCGCTGCTCGCCCATTTCTGGTGGGGGTCGGTCTTCCTGATCAACGTGCCGGCGGCCGCGCTGATCGTGCTGGCGGGCCTGCGGGTGCTGCCCGAATCGCGCAACCCCCGTCCGGCGCGGCTCGACCTGCTCAGCATTCCGCTTTCGGTGGTGGGCCTGGTCTCCACGATCTATGCGATCACCGAAAGCATCCGCGGCGGACCGGGCCGGCTACCGGTCATCGTGGCCGCGGTCGCCGGGATCGGCGGGCTGGTCCTGTTCGGGCGGCGGCAGGCCCGGCTGGCCGAACCGCTCATCGACTTCCGCCAGTTCCGTCGCGCCGAGTTCTCGATGTCGGTCGGGGGCGCGCTCGTCGCGATGTTCGGGACCACCGCGATCTCCCTCATCTTCGCCCAGTATTTCCAGCTGGTGCTCGGATGGACGCCGCTGGCCGCCGGAGCCGCGAGCCTGCCCGGCGCGATCGCGGCGGTGGCGGGCGGACTCGCCGCCGCTCCGCTGGCCGCCGTCTGGGGGCGTTCACGCGTCGTCGCTTCCGGGTTCGGCTTGATCGCGCTCGGCTGTCTCCTGTACTCGACGGTGGAGACGACCGCCCGCTACGAGCTGCTGCTGGTGCCGATGGTCCTTTTCGGCTTCGGCACCGGTCTCGCGGTCACGGTCGCGAGCGACACGGTCCTGGCGAGTGTCCCGACGGAACGCTCCGGATCGGCCGCCGCGATCTCGGAGACCGCGTTCGAACTCGGTGGCGCATCAGGGATCGCGGTGATCGGGAGCGTGCTCAGCGGCGTTTACCACGCCCGGCTCGGCGCCCCGGACGGACTGTCCGGCTCGACCGCGGTCCAGGTCCGCGAATCGCTCGGCGGCGCGTTGGAAGCGGCGCGGTCGCTGCCGCCGGACTCCGCGGCGGCGGTCAGCCAGGCGGCGAAGGAGGCGTTCGTGAGCGGCATCGAGGTCGCCACCATCGCGTGTGCCGCGGTGGCCGCCGGGTTCGGCCTGATCGCGCTGGTGATGCTGCGGCGCGTGACCGCTCCGGTCGGCGAGGTGGCCGATGCGTGAACGACGAGCGTTCAATACGGAGGTCGGCCACGTGGTGCACGGTGATGTCGGTCGGGAGCTGGCGGGCCGGATCGCCGCCGCGGTGGAAACGTCCCAGGCCGTGGGCTGCGACCCGGCAGACGTGGCGATCCGGGTCTCCGGCCGCCCCGGCGTCGACTACCAGAGCACCATCGCGCTGAGCCTGGCGAGCGAGCAGGGCGGCGACCCCCAGGAGATCGCGGCCGGGATCGCAGCCGAACTGGACACCGCCGATCTCCTGGAACCACCCGAGATCGGCGGCCCCGGATTCCTCAACCTGGTGCTGCGCCGGGAATGGCTCGAACAGCGCGCGACCGCGTTGCTGGAGGACGCCCGGATCGGCGTCGCACCAGCGGAGCGTCCCCGGCGGATCGCCATCGATTACTCAAGCCCCAATGTCGCCAAGCAAATGCACGTCGGGCATCTGCGTTCGTCGATCATCGGCGACGCACTCGCGCGGATGCTGCGCTTCGCCGGCCACGACGTGACTCCGCACAACCACCTCGGCGACTGGGGCACGCCGTTCGGCATGCTCATCGAGCACCTGGTCGAAGAGGGCTGGACCGGCTCCGCCTCGGCCGGGCACACGATCGTCGACCTCGACGGGTTCTACCTGGAAGCCCGCAAGAAGTTCGACGCCGACCCGGATTTCGCCCTCCGCGCGCGTCGTCGCGTCGTCCTTCTCCAAGGCGGCGACGAACAGTCGACCGCGTTCTGGCGGCTCCTCGTCGACGAGTCCACGCGGCATTTCGAGCAGGTGTACGACCTGCTCGGCGTCGGCCTCACCCCGGACGACAGCTATGGGGAAAGCTTCTACCATCCCTATCTCGCCGGTGTCGTCCGTGATCTGACCGTGCAGGGGCTGACCGAATCCAGCGACGGCGCGATCTGCGCGTTCCCGGCCGGCTTCTTCAACCGGGACGGCGAGCGGTCGCCGCTGATCGTGCGCAAACGTGGCGGCGGTTACGGCTACGCGATCACCGATCTGGCGACCGCCCGCTACTGGATCGACAACCGCGGTGCCGAGGAATTGCTTTACGTGGTCGGCAATCCTCAGGCACAGCACTTCGCGATGATCTTCACCTTGCTGCGAGAAGCCGGGTGGCTGAGCGAGGACCAGCGGGCCGAGCACATCGGCTTCGGCTCGATCCTCGGCGATGACGGCAAAACCATCCGCTCCAGGGCCGGCGGCTCGGTGAAACTGATCGATCTGCTCCGCGAAGCCGTCGAACGGGCCGCCGCCCTCGTCGCCGAACGCGGCGGACTGGCCGGCGACGATGCGGCCGAAGTGGCCCGCGCGGTCGGCATCGGCGCGGTCAAGTACGCCGACCTGTCCGGCAACCGCGGCAAGGACTACACCTTCGACTGGGACCGGATGCTGGCGATGGACGGCAACACCGCCGTGTATCTCCAGTACGCCAACGCCCGGATCCGGTCCATCCTGCGCAAAGCGGCCCCGCCCGCCGGGACTCCGGTGGTGCTCGCCGACCCTGCCGAACGTCGGCTGATGCTGAAGATTCTGCAGTTCCCGCAGGCTTTCGACCGAGCGGTCACCGAGCGTGCGCCGCATCGGCTGTGCACCTACCTGTACGACACGGCGCGAGCCTTCTCCGGCTTCTACGAAAGCTGCCCGATCCTCACGGCGGCGCCGGACCTGCGTGACTCGCGGCTGGTGCTGGTCCTGCTCACGTCAAGGGTGCTGACGCTGGGGCTGTCCCTGCTGGGGATCGAGGCGCCGGAACGGCTGTAGGCACCTGGAGAACGTCACAGACCGGCGCCCAGCCGATCGATCGCCGCGACCTCTTCCTCGGTCAGCGTGAGACCCGCGGCGGACAGGTTGCGCACCATCCGGTCCCGGTGGGCGGACTTCACCGTCACCGCAACGCCGTGGTGCAGGTTCCAGGCGACGACCACCTCGTGCACGCTGCGACCATGCGCCTGCGCGACCGACACGAGCACCGGGTCGTTCAAATCGGTGCTGCGCAACGGACTGTGTGCACTCAACACGATCCCGCGGGCCGCGAGCGCCCCGGCGTATCCGGCGTCGTAATCCCCCGGACCCCACTGCCGCTGGTTCACCGCCGGATACTCGCCAGTGGCCTCGTACAGCGCGTCGATCAGCTCGATCGAGTAGTTGCTGACGCCGATCGCGCGCACGAGCCCCTCCTCGCGCGCCTGGGCGAACGCACGCCAGCTGGTGACACCCGGGTACCCGCCGGGCGGCCAGTGGATCAGCCAGAGGTCCACGTGATCGGTGCCGAGCGCGGTGAGGCTCTCCTCCAGCGTGCGCCGCTCGATGCCGACGCAGTCGGGCGGCATCTTCGTGGTGACGAACAGCTCGCCGCGCGGAACGGCGGTCTGGGCGAGTGCGGCGCCGATCGCTTCCTCGTTGCGGTAGCGCGTGGCGGTGTCGACGAGGCGGTAGCCCACCTCCAGCGCGGCGAGCACCGCTTCGGTGGCCTGCCCGCCGCGCATCGGGTGGGTACCGTAGCCGAGCAGCGGCATGGCGCGGCCACCGAGATCGGCGACGGGCACTCGGTCCACTTCGGACTGTCCGGGCACGAAAGGTCCTCCTCCTGCGGTGTGGCGGTCAATGGTCAGTACAGCTCGACGAGACGCAGCGGCGTCTTCACGAGCCGCTGTGGTCCGCTGCCGGTGATCAGGACGGTCTCGGCCAGCTCCACCGCTCCCCCTTCGGGCGCCGCGACTGTTGCCCGCACGCCGAGGACGGTGCCCGGCTCGCCGAGCAGTTCACTCGACGGCCCGAGGGGCAGCGCGCTTCCGCCGCGCAACGCGAGGATCCGGCTCGACCCCGGCCGTTCACCGAATTCCCGCTCGGCAGCGGCGAGACCGTCCCGCAACGGCGCGCCCGGGCGCACTGCGGCGATGAGCGATTCCATTGCCGTGGAACAGGATTCCGCCGCGTCACGCAACGCCGGCGTGGCTTTGCTCAGCACGGCGGTGGCGGTGGCGAAGCCCTGGCACCCGTCCAGCACGGGATGCAGCGTGTAACGGAGCGGGCTGGTGGCCCTCAGCTGCGCGGTGCGCGGGTCGTGCCCGTGCATCGTGACCAGGTCCGAACCCACGCCCGCGCCCGGCGGGTACCAGCCCAGCAGACCGCCCGCACGGCGGAGGGATCGGTCGACGTTGGCGGTGATCTCCCGGACGTCCATGCCGACGTGCAGGTGGTCCATCACGGCCGTATAGCCCACCGCGGCCAGCTCGGCGGCCGATTCCGCGTCCGCGCCCCGGATCAGCTCACCGAAGATCAGGTCGGCGGCGGGGCGAAGGGTGATTCCGGTGTTCGAGAGGCGGCCGAACACCTCCCACGGCAGGTCGTCCTCGAACCCGGCCGGTCCGGTGCCCGCCCCGGCCGCACGCAGGGCGCCGGCCGGATCGGATCCCCCGGCCACCGTGCCGGCCGCGGTGAGCACGACGACGGCGTGTTCGGCGCCGAGGACGTGGCCACGGGCCGCCTCCGAGGTGAGCAGCAAGGCTTCGAAACCGGCTTCGGTCATCGCGGCGCGGAGCCGGTCGAGATCGGGCCCGGCCGGTGCGGCGGCGGTCCGTGTCATGGGGCACCGTCCTTTCAGGATCGCAGGAGTTCAGCGCTTGAGCGGGGCGAACGCGGTCTCACGGATGCGCAGCGCGGCGATACCGGCGACGACCGAGGTCAGCACGAGGTAGAAGGCGGGCACCCAGGTGCTGCCGGTCGCCACGATCAGCGCCGAGACGACCAGCGGCGCGGCGCCGCCGAAAATCGCGGTGCCGACGTTGTAGCCCACGCCGTAGGCCACGGTCCGGACCCGCGTGGGGAACAGCTCCGCCAGCGTCACCTGCATGACCCCGTTGGTCCCGGAGAAGCACAGCGCCATCACCACGGCACCGAGGGTCGCGAGCAGGAACGAACCCTGGGTGAGCAGCCAGTAACACGGGAATCCGAGCGCCACCATCAGGAACGCCGACGTGGCGAGCATCTTCTTGCGGCCCACCCGGTCCGAAAGCCGTCCCGCGTAGAGCACGCCGAACGTGCCTACGGCGAGCATGATCCCGGTGACCATCAGGCCCTGCACGGTGGAGAAGTGCATGTCGTTCTTCATGAATGAGGGCATGTAGATGAACAGGATGAAGTAGCCGGAGCTGTTGAACAGCGGCAGCACGACCGCCATCAGCATGCCGCGCACGGTTTCGCGGGAACCGAACGCCTCGCGCAGGGGGCTGCGCGTGACCTCGCCCTCGACCTCGGCGGCGGTGAACTCCGGGGACTCGTCGGCGGCACGCCGGATGGCCAGCCCGATCAGGCCCATCGGCAGGGCGAGCAGGAACGGCAGGCGCCAGCCCCAGCTCTCCATCGCCGCCTGCGTCAGCGTCGCGTTGAGCAGCGCCGCGAACAGCGTGCCCAGCAGCATCGCGATGAACGTGGCGGCGTTGGCGTAGCTCACCACCCGGCCACGACGGCCCTCCCCGGCGTGCTCGGCGAGGAAGGAATTGCCGTTGCCCGGCTCGCCGCCCATCGCGAACCCCTGCAGGACGCGCAGCACGACCAGCGCGATCGGGGCGAAGACCCCGGCCGCACCGTATCCGGGCAGCGCGCCGACCAGCCCGGTCGACAGCGTCATCAGCGTGATGAGCCCGAGCAGGACCCGTTTGCGGCCGAACCGGTCGCCCCACGAGCCGGCCACGGCGGCACCGAGCGGGCGGAAGAAGAACGGGATCGCGAACGCGACGAAGGTCAGCAATACACCGGTGGCCGGTTCGTCGCCGGGGAAGAACACGACGGCCAGGGTGCCGGCCACGAAACCGTAGACGGCGTTGTCGTACAGTTCGATGAAGACGCCGACGAGCCCGCCGAAGATGGAGGACTTCTTGGCCCGGACCGGTGGGTGCGCCACGACCGGGGAGGAAGCACTGTTCACGAGGACTACCTTTCTCACGGGTGACGTCGTCGTCACCGGAAGGGCTGCGCTGAGCCTGGTCACCGATCCGCCGCAACGATGACTCCCCGCTGTTGCCGGGACATTACCTCGGACGACACGCGGGTTACCACCACCAGTGGTTTTCCCGGTCACCCCATCGGAAATGCTTATCGCCGCGGGCCGCGCGGGGCCGCCGGCGAAGAACGGATCATGCAAAACGCAGTGCGGAAACCGCCGAAGCCAGCCCGGAAACGGCTTTCCGAATGGTCTCCGAATCCAGGGCGAAACTCGCCCGGAAGTGACCGGGGCAGCCGTAGGACTCGCCGGTGATCACGACGACCCCGGAGGTTTCCAGGAAATGCTCGGCCAGATCCGCGTCGGTGGCGATCCGCCGTCCCCCGGGCGTGATCGCGCCAATCAGGCGGGACGCGTCGGTCCAGACGTAGAATCCGCCGTCCGGACGGACCGGGCGAAGCCCGTCGATCGCGGCGAGACCGGACACGAGCAGGTCCCGGCGTTCGGCGTAGACCGCGACGGTTTCGGTGATGAACGACTGGTCCCCGTCCAGGGCGGCGGCCGCGGCGGCCTGGCTGATCGAGGACGGGCACGACGAACTCTGTGACTGGAGCGTGGAGATCGCCGCGCACAGCGTCGCCGGGCCGGCCGCGTAGCCGATCCGCCACCCGGTCATCGCGTAGGCCTTCGACACGCCGTTGGCCAGGAAGATCCGCTCCCGCAGGTCGGGCGCGACGGACACCAGGCTGGGCACGGGCTCGGTGCCGAAGTTGATCTCGTCGTAGATTTCGTCGCACAGCACGGAAATCCGCGAATGTTCGCGCAGCACCTCGGCGAGCCCGGCCAGTTCGTCGCGGCTGTACACGGCGCCGGTCGGATTGTTCGGGGTGTTGAGCACGAGCCACTTGGTCCGGTCCGTGACGGCGCCGCGCAGCAGCCCGGGGGTGAGCTTGTACCCGGTGTCCGCGCCCGCCCCGACGAGCACGGGACGGCCTCCGTTGAGCGCCACCATGTCCGGATAGGACACCCAGTGCGGGGCGGGCACGATCACCTCGTCGCCGGCATCGAGCGTGGCGAGGAACGCCAGGAAGATCAGCTGTTTCGCGCCACCGCCCAGCGCGATCTCGCCGGGGCCGTAGGACTGCCCGGTCTTGCGCGCCAACCGCGCCCGGATCGCGGTCTGCAACGCGGGTGTGCCGGTGGCCGAGGTGTATTTCGTCTCCCCTGCCCGGATTGCCGCGATCGCGGCCTCCTTGACGTGCTCGGGGGTGTCGAAGTCGGGTTCGCCGATGGTCAGCGGGAGCACCGGTTTTCCGGCCGCCTGGAAGGCACGCACCCGGTCGGCGACTCGTGAGCTGGGACTTTCCTCGATCCACGACATCCGCTCGGCCAGCAGCGGCGTCTCGGTAACGGTCATGGCTCAGCGTCCTTTCGTGAAAAATGCGTGAGCGGCGAAGGCGGAACGCGCGCGGGTCGCGATCCGGTCGAGCTGCCGCCGTCGTTCGAGATGGACGGCCGTCGCGGCGGCGGCCGTGGTGCGGCGGAAACGGATCCGCTGGCCGGGCCGCAACTGCCCGGCGACGTCCTGGGCGGCCGAGGTGAGCACGGCGAGCACGGGGTACCCCGCGGTGATTCCGCGGCCCCGCATCAGCACCAGCAGCTCGTCACCGGCGGGCGCCTCGATAGCCCCGACCGGTACGCCGCGGGAGAGCACTTCCCCGGTGACCGAACGCTGCGGCACCGGACCGGCCACCCGCATGCCGACGTGGTTGATCCGCGGGGTGACGCAGTAGGGCGAGGCGAACAGCTTATCCAGCTCGTCGCCGAATTCGCCCGCGTCCGGTCCGTCGATCACGTCCAGCACGGTCGGCACCCGGGGCTGCCGTGGCACGCCGAAGTGGAAGATCGTGGCCCCGAAGACCGGGTTGACCAGCGGCGGCCGGGAACGCAGCAGCGGAAGTCCGGCGCCGGGCACGGCTTCGGTGCCGAATCCGATCATCGAGTCCGGGGCGACGCTGCCCAGCAGGCTCGGCACCGCGAACCCGCCGTGGACAGCCACATACGCCCGCAGCCCGGCCTCGGACACCCCGACGTGCACGGTCTGCCCGGCGCGCACCGACAGCGGCGACCACGCGGAGTGCGGGCGGCCGTCGATCGAGGGCTGTGCGGGCGCGCCGGTGACGGCGATCAGGACGTCGTGGGTGGGCCGGAAGGTCACGCCGAATCCGGTGGCCTCAAGCAGCGGGTCGTTCGGGGAATTGGCGGCCAGTGCGTTGGCCGCGCGGGCCGCGAACTGGTCGAGCGCGCCGTTGATCGCCAGGCCACGGGCGGGTCCCGCGGTGCGGCCGAGGTCGGTGACCACGCAAGCGCGGGCAGCGTCGACGAGGAGGCAGGGACGCTCAGTCATCAGCCCGGTACCGCATCGGCTCACCGCGCAGACGCGCGTACGTGGCTTCGTCGATCGCGTAGTAGCGAAGCCGGTCACCGGGCCGGTAGGGCACGACTGCCTCGGTGTCGGTCTGCAGCACCGTGAGCGGGGTCCGGCCGATCTGCCGCCAGCCGCTCGGCGCGGCGACCGGGCCGAGCACCGCCTGCCGCCCGGCCAGCGACACCGCGCCCGGCGGGACGCGCAACCGCGGCGTGGCCAGGCGTGGCACGGGCTCGCCGAAGTCCGGGCCGTCGGTCATCGCCGATGCGGCCGGGCCACCGAGACAGCGGATCAACAGCTCCGTCTCACACATCAGCTCGACAACGCGGGCCGCCGGGAGACCAACCACCCCGGCGACCCACGTCAGATCTGGCCCTGCCTCGCCTCCGAAGAGCACCGGCACGTCGAGCCCTCGCGACGGCAGCGCCGCGAGGGCGTCGGGTGCTTCCCAGGACAACAGCTGGAACATCACCGTGTCCGCGGTGGTCACGCACGGATCGAACTCGACCAGGATCGCGTCGTAGGTGGGCACGGCCGAGAGCACTCCGGGCACCTCGCCGTCGTTGAGGCGTCGCGCGAGGTGATGCACGGTGCCCCACACCTCCTCGGTGCCCGCGCCGTCAACGGTGATGCGGACGGCCGCGTCGCCGCACGGAGAGACGTCGAGCTTCGCCGCGGTCCGGACACCCGTCATGCGGCGGGTGCGTCCAGCACCTGGTCCAGCGGCGCCAGCCGGACCCCGGCCGCCTGCAGCTCGGCGCGGATGCGGGTGGCCAGCCGCAGCGCCTCCGGCCCGTCGCCGTGCAGCTGCACGCAATCGGTACGAACCGGCAGGTCACGGCCGTGCCGGCTGGTCAGCACGCCCTGGGTGACCATCCGGACGGTCCGGGCGGTGACCTCATCCGGGTCGGACAGGACGGCGCCGGGCTCGGAGCGCGGCACGAGCGTGCCGTCGTCCTCGTAAGCGCGGTCGGCCAGGCCGACCATCGCCATCCGCAGCCCGCGGGCACGGCACTCCACCGCCAGCTCACCCTCCTGCAGCAGGATCACGATCTCCGGGTCGAACGCCTCCACGGCGTCGGCCACCGCGCGGGCGTAGTCACGCCGCGTGACCACGAGGTTGCCGAGCTTGCCGTGCGGCGCGAGGTGCGCGATGCGCGTGCCGTGCGCCCGGGTGAACGCCGAGAGCGCGCCGAGCTGGTACAGCACGTCCGTGCGGACCTCGTTCTCCGTCAGGTCCATCGCCCGGCGGCCGAAGCCGGCGAGGTCCGGGAAACTCGGGTGCGCGCCGACCCGGACGCCGCGCTCGACGCAGGCGCGTACCGTCGTGTCCATTACGCGAGGATCGCCCGCGTGGAACCCGCACGCGACGTTCGCGGAGGTCAGCAGGTCCAGCAGCGCGGCGTCGTCACCCATGGTGTACGCGCCGAAGCTCTCGCCGAGATCGGCCACCAGATCGACCGCAGGCACCATCGGGACTCCTTCCCCCGTAACGGGTTATGTTCTCCAGCGAGACGGTAGTTCCGGTGCGGACCGGGGCGAAGCCTCATCAGGAAGGGCCATGGCCTCATCGGGTTTGCCGATGGGATCTCCGCCGGGAGGGACAATGGACACGCGCAGGCTCGGCTACTTCGTGCGGGTGGTCGACATCGGGAACATCACCCGCGCCGCGGAATCGCTGCACATCACGCAGTCCGCGCTGAGCCAGCACATCTCCGGGCTGGAGACCGAGTTCCGGACGCGCCTGCTCGAACGCACCGGGCGGGGCGTCACGGTGACCGGCCCCGGCCGGTCGCTCTACCGCTACGCGCAAGGGATCCTGCGGCTGGAGAAGGCCGCGCGCATCGACCTGCGCGACGGCGGCGGCTCGCCGGCCGGGCTGGTCACGGTCGGGCTCGCGTCCTACAGCATGGCCTCGGGCGTGGCCATCCCGCTGCTGCGCGCGGTGCGCGAGCAATTCCCGGCCATCCAGCTGCAGCTGATCCAGAACCTGACCGTGGTGATGAGCCAGGCCGTGCTGCTGGGGCAGGTCGACATGGCCCTGATCTACGACCCCGGCCACGTGAAGGGCGTCGCGTTCGAGCGGATGGTCGAGGAGGATTTCCACCTGATCACCGGCGCGCGGGCGCCACGGGTGACGCCGCGGGGCGACGAGGTCACGCTGCGGCAGGCGGCCGCGCTGGACTTCCTGCTGCCCAGCGAGGTGCACACCGTGCGGCGGATCACCGACGCCGCCTTCCACGCGGCCGGGCTGCACTGCTCGATCGCCGCGGAGATCGAACCGAGCATGGTCCTGCGGGAAGCCGTCGTGGCCGGACTGGGCGCGACGATCCTGCCCCTGTCGGCGGTCCGGGCGTACTTCGCGCCGGACGAGGTGCGCGCGTACCGGTTCAGCGACGCGCGGATGCGGACCGGGATGGCGTTGTGCACCTCCGAGGTGCAGCCCCTGTCGGAACCGGCGGAGGTCGTGGCGGGGGTGATGCGCGGGTTGGTGGCCGAGCTTCCGGAGGGCGGCGTGCGCGGGTACCGGTCGACGGACGGCGGCTCGTAGACAGCGGACCGGCCGCGCAGAGTCCACTTCGGACAAGGCTGTGAAGGGAACCTTCACGGCCTCTGGGTCCAGGGTTCCGGCAAAGTCGGTGTAGAGGTCCGTGAAGGGACCCTTCACGGACTCTGAGTCTGTGAAGGGTCCCTTCACAGACCCGAAACCGGTCCGGCGCACGCCCACGAGGTGGCCGCACACCTCCGCATCGCCCACTGCCGGGTCCTCGACCAACTTTGCCGGGACCCTGGCCTCTGGGTCCGTGAAGGTTCCCTTCACAGCCCTTCGTGCCAGGGTGCGACCGGGGGAGAGAGTCGAGTTACGTTGCGAGGTAAGAGAAAACCGCATCCGGCGGCCGGTGGCGGTGACAGTTCTCCGCCCCTGCAGAGCCAGCCGACGTCGCGCAGGCCAGGCGGGCAGCGCGGGTGCGGGTCCACAGACCGCCGCACCTAGACCACAGAGCGACCACCCGGAGTCCACTTCGGACTTTCACCCGAGATCAGGAAGGCGACGTCCGCGGATACCGATCCTCGGACACCGTCTCGAAGACCGCCGAGTGATCAGCCCCACCCAGTCCACTTCGGACGGTCTCCTCGAACAGCGCCGCCACCTCGCGGGTCTGGGTCAGCCGGGCGCCGAGGCGGTCGGCCAGAGCGAGGGCGTAGCGGAGGTCCTTGACCTGATTGTCCGTGCTCCCGCCCAGGCTGTACTCGCGGTGCAGGATCTTCGCCGCCTTCGCGTCCAGCACCGCGCTCGACGCCAGACCGCCTTCGAGCACGCGAACCAGCTGTGGCCCGGAAAGCCCCGCGCGCCGCGCCAGGTCCAGCGATTCGGCGAGCCCCACGAGTGTGGTGGCCACGATGATCTGGTTGCACAGCTTCGCCGCAGTCCCCGCGCCGACCGGCCCCATGTGCTCCACAGTGGACGAAAACGTCCGCAGAATCGGCTCCACTGCGGCGAAATCCTCCGCGGCGCCGCCGACCATCAGGCTCAGGGCGCCGGCACGCGCCCCGGTGTCGCCGCCGCTCATCGGGGCGTCGAGGACCGCGATGCCAAACCGGGCGAGCCGGGCCGCCAGGTCGCGGACCTTGTCCGGGGACGTCGTGCTCAGGACCACCAGATGCGTGGTGCCCCGGCTCGCCCACGTGTCGACGACCGAGTCGGGAGCGATCCGTTCCAGCTGGTCGACGTCCGGGAGGGCGGACAGCACCACGTCAGCGCTCAGGTCCGCCGGGTGGTCGGCGGCGGCGAACGCCGCGGCCTTCGCGCGGGTGCGGTTCCACACCCGCACCGGGAATCCGGCTCGGGCGATGTGCCCGGCGACCGGCGCGCCCATCGGGCCGAGGCCGATCACCCCCACCACGGGTGTGCTCACTCTTCGACGACCAGGCCCTTCGCCTTGAGCTTCTCGACGAGGCCGTGCACCTCGATCAGGGTCCGCTCGCCGCGGCGGTGCTCGGCGCGGACTCCGGCCTCGTGGTCCTCGCGCTCCCGGCAACGGCGGACGACGTCCTCGGCCTCCGCGGGATCGACCACCACGATGCCGTCGGCATCACCGCGCAGGATGTCGCCGGGCCGCACGATCTGCCCGCCGACCGCGAGCGGCCGGTTGATCGGCCCCAGGGTCTCCTTCACCGTGCCCTCCATGCAGATCGAGCCGGAGAACACCGGGAACCCGAGCGCTTTGAGGTCCGCGCTGTCCCGCACCCCCGAGTCGGTGACGAACGCGGCCAGCCCCTTGCTCTGGCACGCCGTGGCGAGCACGTCCCCGAAGCCGCCGGCCTGCGCGAACTCCCCGGCCGCGACGATCACGACGTCGCCGGGCCGCGCGTAGGAGATCCCGACCTGGACCATGATGTTGTCCCCGGCCTGTGCCTGGACGGTGAACGCCGGTCCGCAGAACGACATCGCCGGGTCGACCGGCTTCAACCGGTGCGAAAGCGCGCCCTTGCGGCCCTGCGCCTCGTGGATGGTGGCGGCGGAGAACTGCCCCAGCGCGGCCACCACCTCGGGCGACGGCCGGTCGATCTTCGTGCGTACGTGGATCATCGGTGCTCCCTAAGGTTTACGCTGCGGATCGGCGGAGACGCGCAGCACGGTCTTCGACGAACGGGACGAGTCGGCCGCGCACGCGAACGCGGCCACCGCGTCGTCCAGCGCGAATTCATGGCTCACCACGGTTTCCAGCGACTCGTCGGCGGCCAGCAGCGCGATCGCCTCGTCCAGCTCGACGTCGAAACGCTGCGAGCCGAACACGGTCAGCTCTTTGGCGATCACCGACGACATCGCCACCGGCACCGGCCCGCTGGGCAGCATCCCCAGCTGCAGCACCGCGCCGCCGGGCCGCGCGGCGGTCGCGGCCGCGCCCAGGGACGCGACGGCGCCCGCTGCCTCGACCACGACATCGAATGCGGATTCCTCGATCTCGCCACCTTCGGCCAGGTTGACCGTCGTCCCCGCGCCGACCGCGGCCGCGACCTTCAGCGGGAAACTCCGCAGGTCGGCTGCCACGATCTCGGCGGCCCCGGCGTGCCGCAGCGCGGCGACGGCGAGCGCGCCGATCGGCCCGGCGCCGCTGACCAACGCGCGCGCACCGCGGACCCGCTCCCCCAGTCGCCGAATCCCGTGCAGTGCCACCGAAAACGGCTCGGCCAGCACGGCCCGTCGCAACGGCAGTCCTGCGGGCAACGGGCGGAGCTGCGCGGGCTGGACGGCCAGGATCTCCGCGAAACCGCCCTGCGTGTGCGGCTCGGTCGAAGCACTGCCGAGGTAGGTTCCCGGCCGCAGGTGCAGGCCGGTCGGCTCGGCGGCCCCGGCGGCGGCGCACGGGGTCGCCGGGTGAATCGCCACCGGCGTCCCGGCCTTCGGCGCGCCCGCGACGGATTCGGCGACGACGCCGACCACTTCGTGCCCGAGCACCAGCGGTTCACGCACGCGGTACGGACCGTTCTGCCCGTCGGCCGCGTAGTGCAGGTCGGAACCGCAGATCCCGCCGTAGACGATGCGCACCGTGACCCGATCGTCCGCCGGACGCGGGGCGGGCACCTCGTCGACGCGCAGGTCGTTCGCGCCGTGGACGACCACTGCTTTCACAGGAATCCCTTCTCTCGCAAGGAGTTCAGCGGGCCAGATAGCCGCCGTCGACGGGCAGCACCGTGCCGTGCACGAAGCCCGCCGCGTCCGAGGCGAGGAAGAGCGCGGCCCCGGCGATGTCCTCGGCGCATCCCCACCGGCCCGCGGGGATACGTTCGAGAATCTGGCGGTTGCGGGTCTCGTCCGCCACGAGCGCCACGTTCATCTCCGTGCTGATGAATCCCGGCGCGATCGCATTGACGCGCACGCCCTTCCCCGCCCATTCGTTCGCGACGGACTTGGTGAACTGGGCGACCGCGCCCTTCGAAGCCGCGTACGCGGACGCGGTGAACCCACCGGTGAACGAGAGCATCGAAGCGAGGTTCACGATCACCCCGGACCCGCGTTCCAGCATCGGGCGCCCGAACAGCTGAGTCAGCTCGACCACGGTCCGGACGTTGAGCTGCTGCACCCGATCCCAGTCCTCGAAAGGAAAATCCTCGAACGGGTGCCGCAGATTGAGCCCCGCGTTGTTCACCAGGATGTCCACCCGGTGCGCACGCAGCACTCCCGCCGCCGCGGCCCGCACCTGCGCCGGGTCACCGAGATCGGCCAGCACCGGCACGTACTTCCCGCCGAACGTGGTGACCGGGCGCCGATGCAGGCCGACGACCGTGGCGCCGTTGCGCAGGTACTCCTCGGCGATCGCGCGGCCGATGCCGGAGCTGGCCCCGGTCACCACGGCGGTCTTGCCGGTCAGGTCGGCGGTGAACGGAGCGGCCATGCCGGTGCTGCCCTTCTGCTCGGTGGTCATGCTCGGTGGTCATGCGATGTGCGATCCGCCGTTGACGTCGTACGTCACGCCGGTCAGGTAGCCCGCGGCTTCGCTCAGCAGGAACGAGACCACCGCGGCGACGTCGTGCACCGTCCCGATCCGCCCGACCGGCAGATCCTCGATCAACACGGCCTTCCGCTCCTCGGACAGGCGCCCGCCCATGATGTCGGTGTCGATCGAGCCCGGCGCGACGGAATTCGCCGTGATCCCGACCGGTCCCAGCTCACGGGCCAGCGTCCGGGCGAAGCCGAGCAGCGCCGCCTTCGCCGCCGAGTACGCGGCCCGGCCGTACACTCCCCCGCCGCGCTCGGCCGACGTCGACGAGATGTGCACGATCCGGCCCACACGGTGGCGCGCCATCACCCTCGCGGCGGCCTGCGTGACGTGGAAGGTGCCGTGCAGGTTCACCTCGATCACGCGACGCCACTCCTCGTCGGTGACCTCCAGGAACGGGACAGGCGAGCTGACACCGGCGTTGTTCACGAGCCCGGTCAGCTGCGGCAACTGCTGCTCGACCTGCGCCACGGCGGCGAACACGGCGTCCCGGTCGCGGATGTCGACTCCCGCGCCGAAGCACGGTCTGCCGTGTTCCTCCTGCAGCCGCGCGGCCAGGTCCTCGCTCGCCCCCTGGTCGACGTCGAACACCGCGACCGACCAGCCCTGGGCGACGAGCGAACCGGCGATCGCGCGGCCGATCCCGCGTTCGGACGCCGCCCCCGTGACGATCGCGGTGCGGTCGCGGGGGAATTCGGCGGCAGACGTGCTCATGGTGCTCCTGTCACTTCGTGCGCGGGAGAATCCGGCGGAGGTAGGCGGCGTTCGTGGCGCCCACGCTCAGCCCGTCCCCGCCGTAGTGCTCGGTGACGAACGCACCACGGAAGCCGTGCACGATCGCGTACCGCACGGCCGCCCGATAGTCGATGACGCCGAGTTCGAGCGACGTCGGATGCGTGAGCACGGTGCCGGTCGCCGGGTCCTCCAGACGAGCGTAGTTCTTGACGTGCCAATAGTTCGTGCGCGGCGCGGTGACCGAGACGAGGTACTCCCACGAGTCCGCCGGTCCCTGCTGCCGGATCAGGTTTCCGAGGTCGGGGTTGAGCCCCACCGCGTCGTGGCCGATCTCATCGAGGAAGCGGATCGCCTCGTCGGCACTGCCGAGGTAGGTGTTCTCGTACAGCTCCAGCGAGATCTCCAGCCCGAGCGACGCCGCGTGCTCGCCCAGCTCGCGGAACCGGCGCACGGCCAAGGCGTAGACCTCGGGATCGGCCGGACGCTCGTCCTGCGGCAAGGTCCAGAACCACAGGACACGCCGTTGCTCCGAGGTCAGGACGTCGTGCAGGCCAAGGCAGACGACGCCCGCGCCCAGCTCCGCAGCCGCGTCCACAGTGCGGTGGGTGAACGCGAGATTCGCTTCCCCGCGCTCCGGCTGGATCACGCTCTGCCGCACCACGCCGACACCCGGCACGGACAGCCCGGCGTCGTCCAGCACCGCGGCCAGTTCCTTCAGCCGCGCCGGTTCGAGATCACCGAGCGGCAGCCACGCCGTGGACAGTTCCAGGTGCGTGAACCCGGCGTCGACCACCGCCTGCAGCTGCGCCCGCCACTCGGCCGGGTTCAGCTCGGCCATGGGCGTGCCGTCCGCGTGGTGCGGCGGGAACTGCAACATGGCTGCTGCGATCGGCCATTCCTCGGGCGGATACGGCGGCACGACGGCGCCGGAACAGACCAGCGACGGCCGTTCTTCGTGCACGGTCACGGGCTCAGCCAATGCGGATTCCTCCGTTGAGGTTGTAGGTCGCGCCGGTGATGTAGCCCGCGTCCTCGCCGATCAGGAACTCCGCGAGCGCGGCGACCTCGCGCGTGGTGCCCAGCCGGCCCACCGGCAGCTGCGCCAGGAAGGCGGGTTTGCGCTCGTCGGTGATGCGGCCGCCCATGATGTCGGTGTCGATCGTGGCCGGGGCGATGACGTTGACCGTGACCCCGTTCGGCGCGACCTCCAGCGCCAGCCCCCGGCTGAAGCCCTCGATCGCGCCCTTGGACGCGGCGTAGGTCGACTTGCTGTAGGTGCCGCCGCCGTTCTGCGCGGCGGTCGAGCCGAGGCTGACCACCCGGCCGTAGCCGCGTTCCACCAGGCCGGGCATGATGCGCTTGCACACCACGAACACACCGGTCGTGTTGATCCGCATGACGCGCTCCCACGTCGCGAGATCCGCTTCCAGCAAGGAAACCGGGGAGCTGACGCCCGCGATGTTGACCAGCGCCGTGATCGGCGGCAGCGCGCTTTCGAACGCCGACACCGCCGCGTCCACGGCCTCGGGATCGGCGATGTCGGCGGTCGCCCCGCGCGCGGAGACGCCGTGGCGGGCGGCCAGCTCCGCCGCGACGTCCGTGACCGCCGGGTCGACGTCGAGCAGCCCGAGGTGCCAGCCGGCCGGGGCGAGGCGCTCCGCCAGGGCACGGCCGATCCCGCGTTCCGACGCCGCGCCGGTGATGATCGCGGTGCCTGTCATCGTGTGGTCCTTTCGCTTTCCGGGGTGTTCAACGCGGTGCCCGGCCGCTGCCCGCGGCTGACCGCGATGAGCGAGTCCAGGGCGCTCGCGGACACCGCGGCGCTGAACCGGTCGGTCCAGCAGAGGGAATGCGGGGCGAGCACAACAGTGTCCAAAGTGGTCAGTGGGCTGCCGGGTTTCAGCGGCTCCTCGGCGAACACGTCGAGCCCCGCGCCCGCGAGCCTTCCGTCCCGCAACCGTGCGATGAGCGCTTCCTCGTCGACCACGGACCCGCGCGCGACGTTGATCAGCCGCGCCGACGGTCGCATCAGCGCGAGTTCCGCTTCACCGATCAGGTTCCTGGTACCGGGGTTCCCGGCGACAGTGACCACGACGTAGTCGCTCTGCCCCAGCACATCCGCGAGCGGCAGCGTCTCCACGCCCAGCTCCGCCGCGGCCCGGCTGCGGTCGCTGCGGTTGTACCCGAGCACGCGCAACCCGAGCACCCGCACGCGTCGCGCCGTCTCCATCCCGACCCCGCCCAGCCCGACGATGCCCACCGTCGCGCCTTCGAGACCAGAACCCTGCCACGCCCTTCGCTCGCCCCAACGGCCCTCACGAACCAGCCGGTCTTTCATGACCAGGTTGTGCGACAACGCATACAGCAGCGCGACCACCGAATCGGCGACCGGCCCGCGTACCGCCTCCGGCGTCGTGGTCACGACGACGCCACGCCGTGTGCAAGCGTCGACGTCCACCGCGTCGAACCCGGCACCGAACCGTGCGACATGACGCAACCGCCCGGACGCCGGGATCGACGCCGCGGTGACGCGCTCGTGCCCCAGCACCAGCACCGCGTCCGCGCCGTCGAGCTGGTCCGGGCGCAGCTCCTCCACCGCGTCGTCGAGTACCCGCCACGACAACCCTGCTTCGGTGAGCCGGGAAAGCCCGATGTCCCCGAAAACGGTGCTGCCGTCGGGTTCGGCGTAGCCGCGGGTGATCACGACCTGATAGCCGGACACGTCAGCTCACCCTCCGCTCGAATTCGAGACCGCCGGGCACCTGGAAGGTCGGCAGGATCTCGATGTGCCCGACGTTCACGTGCCGCGGCGACTCGATGGCGAACTCGATCGCGCCGGCGATGTCGGCCGGTTTGAGCGATTCGTACCCGTCGAACAACTCGCGCCGGGCCTTCTCCGGATCACCGAGGATCCGGCCGAAGATCTCCGTTTCGACCCGGCCGGGGCAGATCTCGGTCACCCGGATGCGCTTGCCGAACCCGTCGACCCGCAACTGCCGCGAAAGGGTGTGCACCGCGGATTTGGTCGCGTGATAGATCGTGTTGCCGCCGAAGGTGTAGACCCCGGCGATGGAACTGATGTTCACGATGTGCCCGAGGTCGCGTGCCACCATGCCCGGCATGACCAGCCGCACGAGGTGCAGCACGGCACGGAGGTTGACCGCGATCTGCTCGTCGACCGCGAATTCGTCGGCGGTCAGGATGTTCCCGGTGCGCGACACGCCGGCGTTGTTGACCAGCACGTCGATCTCCAGCCCGGCCACCAGATCGGTGAGCGCACCGGTCTGGGTGAGGTCGAGCGCGTGCGCCTGGCAGCCGGTGGCCTCCGCCAGCTCCGCGAGGCGCTCGGCGTCGCGGGCCACCGCGTGCACCTGCAGCCCGCGCGCGGCCAGCCGCTCGACGACCACGGCGCCGATCCCGGTCGACGCGCCGGTGACCAGGGCGGTGCGGTAGTCGGAGAAGGGCATGGTGTGCGGCTCCTTTCGGCGGGCTCCGGCCGAACCTAAGCCGCCGCGGACCGGCCCGGCAAACAGCGTTTCCCGCTGGAGCCATCGGATCTGCTTATGTCCGCCGGTCACCGGCCGTCATCCGGAACACCGATGGCGCCAGCACGATTCACTGTTGGCCCGCCGCCCTCCGGCCCGGATACCGTGCCCGCGCACGGTTCCGGCGCACGAGGAGGAGCACCATGGGAAAGCGCGTGCTGAGTACCCGCGGGACCCTGCCGGGCGCGGGCCTGGATCGGCTTGCCGGCTATGTCGACCTGGTCAGGGGACCCACCGACGAGAAGCCCACGCCCGAGCAGCTGCACGCACTCGCCACCGGCGCGGCGGGCATCCTCTGTCTCGGCAACGACGTCGTCGATGCCGCGCTCCTGGACGCGGCCGGACCGCAACTGCAGGTCGTCAGCCTCGCCAGCGCCGGCTTCGACGCAGTGGATCAGACCGCGGCAGCCGAACGCGGCGTCGTCGTCACGCACACCCCGGGCGTGCTCGCGGAAACCACCGCCGACCTCGCGTGGTCCCTGATCCTCATGGCCCGCCGCCGTCTCGGCGCCGCTAGGGACCGGCTCCACGCCGGCACCTGGGCCACCTTCCGCATGGACGACCACCTGGGCCTCGACGTGCACGGGGCGACACTCGGCCTCGTCGGCTACGGGCAGATCGGCCGCGCCGTCGCCCGGCGGGCCACGGGCTTCGGCGTGCGCGTACTGCGCCACGACCCGTACTCGGCTCCCGCAGACGGCCTCGCCGAACCGGTCGGCTTCGAGTCCCTGCTTGCCCAGTCGGACATCGTGTCGCTACACGTACCGCTTACGGACACGACCCGCCACCTCATCGGCGCAAAGGAACTCCGCGCGATGAAGCCGACCGCAACCCTCGTCAACACCTCTCGCGGCGGCGTCGTCGACGAAGCAGCCCTGCTCACCGCACTGCGCGACGGCACACTGCACTCCGCGGGCCTGGACGTCTTCGCACAGGAGCCGCGCGGCGAGGACGTAGCGGACCTGATCGCGGCGTCCCGGCTGGTGGCTCTCCCCCACGTCGGCTCGGCCACCGAGGCGACCCGCGCCGCCATGGTCGACCTCGCCGTGGCCAACCTGCTGGCCGTACTCGCCGGCGAACCGGCCCGCACTCCGCTACCCGGCTGATCTTCCTCGCGCCACGACCCTCACCACCCTGGCAATCCCGGGCACTCGTCCACATCGTATTCCCAGCGCCTGTCAGGGAATTCGAAGCCTGCACGCAGCGGCTTGAGTCCACAGTGGAGGTTGCGCAGGCCGGCGTGCCCGGCACCGCGCCGAGTGCGTGGTCATCGGGATCCCCTTCCCAGGAAGACAGTGCCGAACGGCCCGGCGCCGTCTTCCAGTCGACTATGTCCACCGTTTAGTTTTACGTAAACGCCGACTTCTACTAGCGTTACGTCATGCGACCAGGAGCAGCCGCGCTGGGCCGAGCTGCGGAATTCGCCGGGCGCGCAGACCTGCGAGCTCGCTTGTTCGCGAGGGGACCGAGATCTTCCACCACCTCCGGACCCTGCTCGGCCGCTACGACAACCGGGCCAGGAGCCGGCCGGTGCGTTGTCATCCGTCGCGCAGTGCCTGCTGTCCGAGCGTTCGGGATGAAAGCATACCGCTACGACCTGGACGGAAAGCTGGTCGCCCAGCTGACGTCTACTTCACCGCCTACCCGGGCCAGGACCGTCCCCGTTTCCGCAGAGGGATCGCGCCACCGACTGTCCACAAAGGATCTTCAGCAGCGCACCCTCACCACTGTCTTGCGCCACGAACACAAAGCCGCGTTCACAGCGCCGGAGTTCGCCGCACCGGACACGATGATCCACGCGTAGAGGTCCCGGTAGCAAAATGGCGAAGTCCTCAGCGGACTGCCGGGTCGCTGCCTCAATCAGCGCGCCCGAGGGGACATTGGGCGATGAGGTTGTCGTCGACCCGCATATTCGCTATGTACGTAAGCACTACCGGGACCCCTGCACCGCAGGATCAGAAGCCGTACTTTCTCTTGAGCTCGGCAAGTGTCTCGATGAAGCCGTCCAGATGTTCCCGGGACGACCTGGCGTTGAGCAGCAGCCGGATGACGGCGTGATTCTTCTTCATCGCAGGGTAGCGGAAAATCGGAACCAGGTAGCCACGCTCGGCGAAGTCCACGCGCAACTGAGCGGCGACCTCGTCGGAGCCGATCACGATGGAGGTGACGTACGACGGTGTCGCGTTGATGGTGCAGCCGATCCTGGTCAACTGCGTGCGCAACCAGTCGACACGGTCGAGGTAGTCGTTGATCACCGTGGGATTCTGCAGCATCCGGCGCAAGACGTAGGCAATCGCACTGGCCGTCGGCGGCTGGATAGCCGCAGTGAAAATCGAGTAACCGGAAAGCATCTCGAATGCTTGCATGGCGTCGGCGGGGCCGACCAAGGCACCACCCTCGAGTCCGACCGACTTCGCGAACGACATCATCAGGAACGTGACCCTGCGCAGGTCCTCGTATTCTTGCGCAAAACGGCGCTGGCTGTTGCCATAAACCATGAATCCGGTGGCATCATCGACGTAGCTGACCGCATTGAACTCCTCGCACAGGTCGAGGATCTCACCCACCGGCGCGACCGTGCCGTCATCGGAGTAGACCACCTCGAAGCCGACGACGACTCGCCTGCCGCGAACCTTCTCCAGCACTTTACGCAGATGATCCGTATCATTATGCCGGAAGGTCAGCAGGTTGCGTCCCAGGTTGAACTTCTCGGCCGCCTTCCACATGCTCCAATGGCTGCTGCGGTCGAGCACGAACACCATGTCGGAGTTGTCCACCCCAACGCCACCGGCGAACGAGAAGCGCGCGCTCATGGCGTTGACGAAACCGAAGTTGGCCAGCAGGCCCGATGCGAAGGTCAGCGCTCGCTCTTTGCCAGTGATCTCACACAGCAACGACTCGAGGTCACGGTGTGGGTGAGACACGCCTGCTGTCATCCTCGACCCGCCGGTAACCAGGCCGTATTCGGCAGCGGCCGCAGTGAAGTTGGCGAGCACGTCCGGCTCGCGCTGCCAGCCGAGGATACCGATCCCGCTGAAGTTGACCAGCTCCCGTCCCTCGACGTCGACGATGGCGTCATTGGCGCCGTTGAGCACAGGAGGGTCATACAACTCGTTGCTCTGTACGCTGGATTCAACCCATTCAGAGAATCCCCACTTGGCCAAAGCCGAGCCTGTCAACGATAACGCCACTTCGTTTCTTCCTTTCAATTTGGAACGTCGAAAAATCTCATGGAAACCAGCACGCAGACTGCGACAACAAAGTGCCACTGGTTTCCAAAATTATTGAGCAGCGCCCCCGCGCCGACGGAACCAACCATCAGTCCGAGAGCAATCATCGTTTCCAACAGACCGAAGGCGGTAACGAGCACTACCAGAAAAATAGCAGGCCACACATTGGCGTAGCGACGAGACGACAATCGGAGAGGAGCCGACGGATCAGCTCGCGCCTCAGCCTCGATCTGCCGCCGCGGCAACAGCGTCGACATCAGGAAGGGGGACGCCGCCGGGACCGCGACGCCAACGAGCACGAAGGCGGCCACCCGACCGGCCAGCCGGATGGGTAGCCCGGACAACAGCCGCGCCCCCGCTGCCGCACATTCCATGGCCGTAACGAAGCCAATCTGTGCCGGGGTGAGCCCCCCAGGGTGTCGGCAAAGTTGGTCGGGGACCCGGCGGTGGGCGATGCGGAGGTGTGTGCGACCACCTCGTGGCGTGCGCCGGACCGGTTTCGGGTCTGTGAAGGGACCCTTCACAGACTCAGAGTCCGTGAAGGGTCCCTTCACAGACCTCTACACCGACTTT
>NZ_QZFV01000097.1:0-52833 GCF_003600245.1 Amycolatopsis panacis | reverse complement strand
CACCGCTGCGGCAAGCCCTGCGCACCCTCAACCACCACGTCGACGACTACATCAACCACGCCCGCCTCAAGCCCGCACCCTGAAACTTGACACAAATACGAAGAACTCATCAACCAAGTTGATCTAGGGAGTAGAGCAGCTTCTCAGCCACGAAGCCCAGGCCTGCCAGGCCCCCCAGCGGAACAGCCGCAAGCCGGTGCGTAGATAGCCGCGGGGAAGAAGCTGCTGGGCGTGTCGGGCTACGTGGAAGATGTCGAACATGGCGAGGCCCACATAGATCTCGGCCGTGGAACGCACTTTGGCCGAGATCAAGCAGAAGGCCCCGACCCACGACGGGGACTCGCCGTGTGCCTGATCGGCACCCGGCACGTCCGGCGGCTACTGCTGGCATCGCCCGAGTGGACCCGACGTGGACGCAAACGGGGCGGGCGTTTGCGGGTGTTCATCTGGCTAGCCACTATAATGCCCACCTACCGGCTGCCGCGCAAAATGCGCACACTGTAGAATTCCGAGAATTCCTGGCAACCTATCTCAGTAGTCCAAAGCCACGTGGCCTTCGCTCGCTACAATCCGCAATCCATCGGGCTCGACAAATAGTTTCGGCGGGGTACCTTCGAATCCGATTCCCGAGTACCAGATGGGCGTCCGACCGGATCCTGTGTAAGTTTTAGTTTCACCTTGCTGCTCAACACGCAATCGTGTTACACCTGAGCGACCGTCATCCAGTAGCAAGCCAACCGAAATCCCGCTGGAAGTAGTCCGAATATCCCCGGTCGGCCATCCACGCTGACGAAGCTCCGGATTGTTGTTTCGAACCGCCGGAGCGAACAGACGCGGAGAACCGTTGAGCAATACTTCAGTTACTCCCGATTCCCATTCGTGGACCCAGATTGAGGAGCCCTCGATGTCGTCTACCGAGATTTCCAAATATCCATCGACCGGTACGGTTTCCCTAATCTCCACCCAGTCCTCAGGCATGAGGTCAACGCGTCGATTCGGCGGCAGGCCAAAGGCCAGTGGAACGGGTAGAGTTAGCGCGTTGATGATACGCAAAGCGTTAACCCTACCCAGGGTGTCATCTGTCATAGTCTCCAATCTACACCCAGTCCGTGATTCTTGCAGCGAAGGCAGCGGAGTACGCTCTAGACTCCCATGGACTTGGTGCACAACGTGTCATTATGGTCATTATTGAGCATTACATACAGGCTGATGTTGTGACGCGCGGTTGTCACGGTAATTAGGCCAGACCGAGCCCCACCTCTACCAGAAGCTCCCGATTGAAAGTGCTTCTGGCTCATTCCCGGAGCGTTCACGTAAGTGTGGACGATTCCTCCTCCATCCTGCCCCAGCCATCGCCACAAGTTGGTGCCGACAATCCTGAAGCTGGTAGAACTGCGGCCACCCTTGACGAACACGGATTCAATATCACTTCCACAGTTCGGCTTATGTGGCGGATCTGGCAGTGGCGCTGCAGCAGCAATGGAAGCGGACGCGAGGAGCATTATTGCAGTGGTTGCAAAAATGCGTATGGTGCGAATCATCAATCCCCCTATTTTATGGTGTTCAGTCGCCCGATGCCACCCTTCTCTTCATTCCTACCCCTAACCTGATGATGTGGTCAAGTTCCACGATCGACTGACCCCAGTTGGCCCGATGTTTGCAGAACAACTGAGAATCTCCGCTTCCTCGCGATTATCCACAGTGAGGAAATCACACACTATATCGATTTCTTTTCCTCCAAAATAGTCACCTCGATACCCGAATCTTCTCACTGAGGGTTAATGCCCGGGGTTGTCGCATCCACGAACGAGATCACCTGTTTGGCGGTCGTTCCTCAGTCACATACCGCGACGCCGACAGATCGTTGTCGACCAACGTCGCCACCACGACCGCGCCGACCCGTTCACACCACCGACGCCCCTGCGCAATCTGCGACGCAACCGAGACCTTGCGCCCCTTGCCGTCCTCCGAGGCACGCGCATAGATCACCACCTGCAGCCGCACGCGCTCACCCGCAGCCGCCCTCATCAGCTGACGGGTCAGCGCCCTACCCACGAACAAACTCCCAGCACCTAGCCGGGTTTCGGCCACCATCGGACCCTCTACCGTGCGCACCAGCTCTAGCCGACAGCCGCAGGTCAAAGCCCATACGTGCCGTGCACAGCCGTCCGACGGCTTCTCCGATACCGATGCCCTCAGGACAACGGGCCTGGACCTGCACAACCCCAGGTCCAGGCCGCTTCTTCCGCACTGTCATGGTTTCGGACCCTTAAGTCGCAAAGCCGTGAAGGGAACCTTCACGGACTCTGCGGCTGTGAAGGTTCCCTTCACAGCCCATCACATCGCGCGGTAGTCGCGGAGTTCGATGCGCGGCCCGTACCGCGGAGCGCGGATGCCGGAAGTCTCCAGGTACCGGACAGCGCGCTGCCGATGCGGGGCATACGGGGCCAGCAGCGCCGCCATGGCCTCGTCGTCGATGCGGTGGCCCAGTAGTGCGTGGCCGACCATGGACGGGATGTTGTAGTCGCCGAAGCTGACGGCGTCCGGGTCGCCCCAGGCGCGCTGGGCGATCTCCGCCGCCGTCCACACGCCGATGCCGCGCACCTTGCGCAGCCGGGCGCGGCCTTCGGCGCCGGCCAGCTGGACCGCCTCCTCCAACCGTGGCGCGACGCGGGCGGCCTCGATGATGGTCGTGCGCCGTTTGAGGTCCACGCCGATCCGGTGCCAGTTCCAGTCCACAATAGACAGAACCGCGGCCGGATCCGGGGGTACCCGCAGGAATTCCGGCGCCGGTCCGGGCGCGGGTGTGCCGAACCATCGGCACAGCCGCGCCCACGAACGGATCGCCTCCTTGCCGGTCACCTTCTGCTCGAGCACGGCGAGCACGAGCGCGTCCCACACCCGCCCGGTCGAACCGAGTCGCAGTCCCGGATGCTCGTGCCGGGCCTGCGCGAGCACCTCGTGATGGGCGACGAAACCGGTGTCGTCGTCCTCGGCGCCGAGCAAGGCGGGCACGCCGGCCAGGAGGAAATCCGCGCCGTCGCCCCAGGACGCGGCTTCAACCACGCCGTCCGGACGACGCAGTAGCGCGAGCGTGCCCTTGCCGCCGGGTGTATTGGCCGCCAGCCACCACACCCCACGGTGCGCGCGAAAGTTGAGCGACCCCCGTCCACGACTGAGCGGACCCAGCACCGCGGCCAGGTCCAGCGGGAACGGCGGACGCCACTCCATTACGCGTCGCTCGAAAAACGGATGCCGCCGTCCGGCAGGGAAACACCCGGCCACACACGCGCGCCGTCGAGCAGTTCACAGCCCGCGCCGACGCTCGCGCCGTCGCCGAGCACCACCCCGCGCAGCACCGCGCCCGCGCCGACCCGCGACCCGCGACCCAGCACGGAACGTTCCACAGTCGCCCCCGCGCCGACCACGGCTTCGTCGAACACGACCGAGCCGGTGACCTTCGCTCCCGCTTCGACCACGGCCTTCGCACCCACCGTCGTACCGCCGTCGAGAGTGGCCGCGGCATCGACCGACGCACTGGCCAATACCAGCGACTCCCCCGTCGGACCGGCCAGCGCGGAGGTCGGCGCGACGCCGCGGACCAAGTCCGCACTGCCCCGCACGAAAGCCTCCGGCGTCCCGACGTCGAGCCAGTACGAAGAGTCGACAAAACCATGCAGGTGCGCGCCGTCGGCGAGCAACCCCGGGAACGTCTCACGCTCCACCGACACCCGCCGCCCGGCCGGGATCGCCTCGATGACCGCGCGGCGGAAGACGTAGCACCCGGCGTTGATCTGATCGGTCGGCGGATTCGGCGTCTTCTCCAGGAATGCCGTGACCCGGCCGTCGCGATCGGTCGGCACCGAGCCGAACCGGCTGGGGTCCGCAACTCGTTGCAAGTGCAATGTGACGTCTGCGCCGGTCTCGACGTGCATACCCAGCTGCGCGCGCAGATCGGCGCCGGAGAGGATGTCGCCGTTGAAGACGATGGCGTGGTCCGCGCGCAGCCGGTCGTGCACGTTGCGGATCGCGCCACCGGTGTCGAGCGGCTCGTCCTCCACCACGTACTCCAGTTCGAGCCCGTGCGCGGACCCGTCGCCGAAGTACTCCTCGAAGACCTCCGCCCGGTACGACGTGCCGAGCACGACATGCCGGATCCCCGCGGCACGGATGCGGGAGAACAGGTGGCTCAAATAGGGGGTTCCCGCAGTCGGCAGCATCGGCTTGGGCGCCGACAACGTGAGCGGGCGCAGCCGGGTGCCCCGTCCCCCCACCAGCACGACCGCGTCGGCCTCGATCTCGGGCGTCACAGAATTCTCCTTTGTATCACGCACCACTGGGCGACAAGCCCGCGGGAAACGTGGGCGGCCTGGCCCCCGAGGGCCTACCCTAGACACGAAACAGGAGGGCCTTTCCGCAGAGGGGCCCCTGCTCAGTCGGGAGGCCGAGGGGAATGGACCCCCGCGATCGCGCGGATGCCCTGCTCGCACGCGCACGGTCCCGCGGCGCCTTCGTGGTGACGCCGGACAACATGACGTCACCGATGGACGCCTCCAACACCCAGCAGATCTCCAGAGCGGTGGTCGCCGAACTGGACGGGCAGGACCCGGACACGACCACCCAGCTGCCCGCGTCCCTGATCGCGGAGCACGACCATCCGCTGAACGGCCACGCGCCGACCACCCCGGGAGAGCATCCGCTCGCCCGGACCAACCCGACGCAGCCCCTCGACGTCTCCAGCGGCCCCGAGGCGAAGCCGACCCCGCTGCTGCCCCGTCCGAAGGCACAGCCGGTGCCGACCCCGCTGAAGGACCCCGCGGAGGCGGAGATGACCGGCCTGGTCCCGACGATCAAGCAGACCAGCGGCCGCTCGAACCTCTCCCGCCGTCTCGACGGTCTGTGACCGGCTGACGGACCGGCGCCGGTTGGGGCGGCCGGTCCCGTCAGCCCCGGCGGGTCTCCAGCTTCACGCGCAGCGCCAGGCCCAGCTTCACCGCGGCCAGCACCGGCTTCCAGCGCAGTCCCTGATGCCGGTCTGCGAGGTAGCGGTAGGCGCTCGCGTGGTGCGCGCGCAGCATCTTCGCCGAGGCCTGCGCCGTCGAGTGCCCGCCGATGTGCATCACACCCGCCGACGGCGCGTAGACGTTCAGCCAGCCCGCCTTCGCCAGCCGGTCGCCGAGGTCGACGTCCTCGAAATACATGAAGTAGCGCGGGTCGAAGCCGCCGACCGAGTCGAACGCCTCACGGCGCAGCAGCTGGCAGGAGCCGGAAAGCCAGCCGGAGACCCGTTCCGCGGGCGCGGCGTTCTCCTGGCGGTACTCGCGGGTCCACGGGTTGCCCGGCCAGATCTTGCCGAACGCCGCGTGCCCGATCCCCCGCCCGAACGAGGGCAGCAGCCGGGCCGACGGGTAGACGGTGCCGTCGAGATCGTGGATGAGCGGCCCGAACGCGCCCCCGCGCGGCCACCGGCCGGCCACGTCCAGCAACGCGTCCAGCGCGCCGGGCTCCCATTCGAGATCCGGGTTGACCACCACGATCCAGCCGTAGCTGTCGTCGAGAGCGGCGGCCCCCCGGTTGGCGGCCGTGCCGTACCCGACGTTCTCGCCGATGCTGACCAGGGTGACGTTCTCGCGCTCGGCGGCCCGCTCCGGCGCCCCGTCCGTGGAGGCGTTGTCCGCGACCACGACGTGCACGTCCCGCTCGGTCGCCTTCTCCAGGGTGTCGAGGAACTTCTCGAGCGTGTCCCCGGCGAAATAGGTCACCGTCACGATCCCGACCCGGTCGCCATACGTGCGCTGCTCAGTCACCGGGCCATTGTCCACCGATCACGGACAGTCACCAAGGCCCACCATCGCGGTCACTGCGGGTCACCACACCGGACGTTCCGGATCGTCGCCTGTACGGTCCGCGGAGCCTACGAAAACGGCAGATAGCCTTCGGTTATGTGGCAATGGTTTTCCCAGCTCGTCGCCGACCGAAATGGACGGTGGGGATGGCCGTCGTCGAGAGTGCTTCGCTGGACCGGGTTCGGCGGTGGAGTGCTGCTCGCGGTGGCTGTGCTGGTCGGGCCGTCGACGCCGGGGGCGTCGATGCTGGCGCTCGCCGGCGGGGTCGGCGGCGTCGGCCTGGTGGTGCTGTGCTGGGTGCTGCTCCCACTGGGGCGTGAGCTGCCCGGTGCCGGGTGGCTGAAGTGGACAGTCGCACTGTGGTGCCTGCCGCTGCTGGCCGTGCCCGCGTTGTTCAGCGGAGACGTGTCGAGCTATCTGGCCCAAGGGGAAATCGCCGCGCGCGGGCTCGATCCGAACACCGTCGGGCCGCTGGACGGGCTCGGCGCGGGTTCCGCGATCGTCGAGCGGGTCAGTGGGTACTGGCAGAACACGCCCTCGCCGTACGGTCCCCTTTTCGGTGCGGTGGAACGGGTGATCGCCCAGCTCTGCGGCGGGAACCCGGTGGCCGGGCTGGTGCTGCACCGGCTGGTCGAGGTCCTCGCGCTGGTGCTGATCGTGTGGGCGCTGCCTCGGCTGGCCGCTCGGGTCGGCGTCTCGCCGCGGGTCGCGCTCTGGCTGGGTGCGCTGAACCCGCTGGTGCTCTGGCATCTCGTGGCCGGTGCGCACAACGACGCGCTGATGCTCGGCCTGATGCTGGCCGGCACCGCGCTCGCCTTCGACGCACTGGCGGACAAAGTCCGCTGGTGGCCGTTGACCGCCGGGGTGGTGCTGATCGCGCTCGGCGCCGAGGTGAAGCTGCCCGCGCTGGTCGCGCTGGCGGCGGTCGGCACCGCGCTCGCCCAGCGCCGTGGGGCACGGCTCGGTGACTTCCTGCTCGCCGGTGCCGGGATGGTCGCCGGGTTCGCGGTGGTGTCCGTGCTGGTTTCGCTGGCGACCGGGCTCGGGTTCGGCTGGATCTCGGCACTGGGCGCCTCGGGGCAGGTGAACAGCTGGATGGCGCCGACGAACTGGTTCGGCTTCCTGATCGGCGGCATCGGCTCGCTGTTCGGCGCGCACCTGACCCAGTCCATGATCGGCGTCGGCCGGATCATCGGGTACGTGGTGAGCGCGGCCGGGATCGCGCTGGTCCTGCGCCGGCAGTGGACCGGCCGGATCGACGAAGTGCGGTCGCTCGGGCTGATGCTCGCCCTGCTCGTGGTGTTCGGACCGGCCGTGCAGCCGTGGTATCTGCTGTGGGCCGTGCTCCCGCTCGCCGCTTCGCTGCCGTCCGGCCGGGCACGGAACTGGCTGGTCGCACTGTCCGCGGTGTTCGCCGTCGTCCTGCCTCCGCGCGGAGGGAACTTCGCCGGGCATGTGGGGCTGCTCATCGCCGGTTACGCGATCGCGGTCGCCTTCGTCGTGGGCGCTTTCCTGGTGCTGCGAAGGATGAACCGGGCGACGCCGGTCAGCGTCGGCGGCGGTGCTGGTACCACGCCTTCGCGTACGCCTCCCGATGCTGCTCCGCCGTCGTAGCCCAGGAGAAGTCCTTCGCCCGACGCTGCGCAGCCGCAGCGAGGAACGCCCGGCGGGCCGAGTCGTCGAGCAGCTCGGTGAGCGCGGCGGCCACGTCGCCGGCGCCGACTCCGCAGTACGCCACCGCGTCGCCGCCTACCTCGGGCAGCGACAGCCGCCGGGTGGTCAACACGGCCGCGCCGCACGCCATCGCCTCCAGCACCGGCAGGCCGAACCCCTCGCCGAGGCTCGGGTACGCGACCAGCTCCGCCCCGCCGAGGAACCCGGCGAGCGTGCCGAAGGGCAGGTAGCCGGCGCGGATCACCCGCAACCGGTGGGGCACCGCGTCCAGCGCCCGTTCGACCTGGGTGTCCCAGCCGGGCTGACCTGCCAGCACGAGCGCGGGCGCCTCCCGCTGCCCGGCGACGGCCTTGGCGTACCCGCGGATCAGCGCGGGCACGTTCTTGCGCGGTTCGAGCGCGCCGAGGAACGCGACGTACGGCGCGCGGCCCAGCCCGACGGCGGCGCGCGCGGCCGCGATCTCCTCCGGCGATGGCGGGTGGAACCTGTCGGTGTCCACGCCGTGGTAGATGATCTCCAGCTCGGCCCGGTGGACCGGGCTGACCCGGCTGAGTTCCGTGGCGGTCGCCTGGCTGGGCACCACGCAGAGGGTCGCCCGGCGCAGCGCCGTCGCCGTCCAGGCGCGGAAGAAGCGGGCCTTGACCGACGAATGCAGCACGGCGTCGGTGAAGAAGGTCGCGTCGTGCAGCGTCACCACCGAAGCGGCTCCGCTGGCCAGCGGCATCGTGTAGTGCGGCGAGTGCACGACGTCCGCCGCGAGCCGCCGCGCGAGCCGGGGCAAGGTGGCCTGTTCCCAAGTCAGCCGTGCTGTCCGGGTGGAGGTCGCCGGGGAGGCCGGCACCACCCGCGAGCCGGGCGCGAGCAGGCGGTAAAGCGGCAGGTCACGGGGCTGGCACACCACCGTGAGCCGCGCCCCGTCCTGATCCAGTGCCGCGACGAGCGAGTCCACGTATCGCCCGACCCCACCCCGGTCCGCGGGCACCGCGGTCGCATCGATCAGCACACGGGGATTACCGGTCACGAGGTGCAGCGTACGGCGATCACCCAACGCACAGGTACGGAACCGACAAACTCACCACTACCCACCCATCCGGAGTACGACCGACGTCGCACCCACTCCCCTATGCACCCACCCCTCACCCCCCTCCCCGGATGGCTAAGGCTGTGAAGGGACCCTTCACGGACTCTGCGGCTGTGAAGGGTCCCTTCACAGCCCTGCAACTCAGGAGGGGCGCCGGTGAGCGGCCCAGACCGCTTCGGCGGCGGCTCGCCAGGTGAACGTCCGGGCCCGCTCCCGGCCCAGCTTCGTCAGCTCGGCCGCTCGCTCCGGCGAGTCCAGGACCCCCCGCAGCGCGTTCGCCAGGGCCGGAGCATCCCCGCGGGGCACCACCACACCAGCCCCATCGGCCACCTCCGTCAAGGCAGGCACATCCGTGTGCACCACCGGGACGCCCATCGCCATCGCTTCCAGCAGCGGCAGCCCGAAACCCTCCGCCAGGCTCGGGACGGCGAGGACGGCCGCCCCGCGCATCGCGGTCGCCAGTTCCGCGTCCGTCACCTTGCCCAGCAGGCGCACCTCCCGCAGGCCGCGGTCGGCGGCCAGCCGGGCCGGGTCGATCTCGCCCCAGCCGGGCTGCCCGGCGATCACCAGGGCCACGCCGTCCAGCTGCGCCACGGCGTCCACCAGCACGTCCATGCCCTTGCGCGGTTCGATCGTGCCGACAGCCAGCACGTACCGCGCCGGCAGGTCCAGCTCCGCGGACCCCTCCGGCACGGTCACCCCGTGCGGCACGACGCGCACCGGCACGGTCACGTCGACCAGCACTGCCAGCTCGTCCGCCACGGCGCGGGTCGGCACGATCAGGCCGGACGCCCGGTGGGCGGCCCGCGCGATCATCGACCGGTGCCAGCTCACGCCACGCGCGGTGAGCGTCTCCGGATGCGTCCACGGCACCGTGTCGTGCACGGTCACGGTGAGCGTGCGCCCGGCCGGGGCGCGCGGAGGCGCGAAGGGCGTGGGCGCGTGCACCGCGTCGCCGCCCGGCCACCACGGGAACCCCATCTGCCACGTCGCGATCGCCGCCCGCGGCGGCAGCCGCAACATGCGCGGGCCTTCGACCCCTTCGATCCGCGCGGCGGACACGTCGGCATGCCGCGTGACGACGCTGGACACAGTCCAGCCGGAAGGCGCAGTGGCCGCCAGTGCGGGTAGCAGCTCAGCCGTGTACCGGCCGGTGCCGCCCGGAACGGGAGCCAGCAGTTGCTCGGCGAGCACGACCAGTTCGGGCACGGCGCTATTGTCCTCCAGGTGACCAGCGGGGATTTCGGCACCACCGTCGTTGTCGTGACATGGCGCGGGGCAAACCACATCACAGCCTGTCTGGACGCGCTGGCCGCCCAAGATCGTCCACATCGGACGCTCGTGGTGGACAATGCCTCGGACGACGGAACCTCCGCGCTGCTCGCCGCGCACCCAAGCCGGCCGGAGGTCGTCCGCCTGCGCCGCAACGCCGGGTACGCGGGCGCGATGGCGAAGGCGCTCGACACGATCGACACGCCCCGCGTCGCCTGGCTCAACGACGACGCCGAACCCGCGCCCGGCTGGCTGGCCGAGCTGGAAGACGCCCTCGCCGCGCAACCGCTGGCCGCCGCAGTCACCTCGCGAATGGAGCTGCCTGACGGCCATACGCAATCCGCCGGCGTACGGCTGACCGCCGACGGACACGGTGCCGACCTCACCGAACCCACCGACGAAGTGTTCGGCTTCTGCGGGGGCGCGGCGCTGCTTCGCACCGACGCAGTGCGCGCGGTCGGCGGCGTGCCAGCGGGCTTCTTCTGTTACTACGAGGACACCGACACCGCGTGGCGGCTACGGCTGGCGGGCTGGCACGTGGTGGCCGCCGACGCTCGCGTACGTCACCTGCACGGCGCCAGTACGCAGCCTGGCTCGCCGCTGTTCCATCGCTGGAACGAGCGCAACCGTCTGCTCATGCTGCTGCGCTGCGCGCCGACCGTGGTCGCCGTACGCGAGCTGGCGCGGTTCGCCGCGCTCACCGTGCTGCTGCCGCTTCGCCGCGGCCGTCCGACCGCAGCGAACTTCGCCACCGGGCTGCGCTGGCGGGTACTCGGTGAGATCGCCCTCCGAATGCCCCGCACGCTGCGCGAACGCCGCCGGATATCGCGCGTGGCGGCCCTCGGACGAGGGGTGATCTGGGAGGCGTGGGCGGGCCTTTAAGCTGAGCGCACATCAAGGGACAGGAGCTTGTCTTGGCGCTGGGGGACCCGCAACCACTCGTCTCGGTGATCGTGGTGAATTACCGCGGCACCGACGACACCATCACCTGCCTGCGGGCGCTCGATTCCGGACTCGATTACGAGCACGTCGAGCTGATCTGCGTCGACAATGCCTCCGGTGGCGAAGACGTGGCCCGCATCCGTGCCGCAATTCCGGACGTGCGGCTCATCGAATCCCCGGTCAACACCGGGTTCGCGGGCGGCTGCAACCTCGGCGCGAAACACGCGAACGGCACCGTCCTCGGTTTCCTCAACAACGACGCCCGCCCGGCCCCCGGCTGGGTCTCCGCAGCCGTCGCCGAACTGCGCGCCCAACCGGGCGTCGCCGCGGTGGCGAGCAAAGTCCTCGATTGGGAAGGCACCGGCACCGATTTCGTCGACGCCGGGCTCACCTGGTTCGGCATGGGCTACAAGCGGCACGCCGGGAGCCCGCTCGCCGAAGTGCCCGCGGCCGAGCACGAAGAAGCCAAGGACGTGCTCTTCGGCACCGGTTCGGCGATGTTCGTGCGCGCCGCGGTTTTCGCCGAGCTGGGCGGTTTCGACGAACGATTCTTCATGTTCTACGAGGACGTCGACCTCGGCTGGCGGCTGAACCTGCGCGGCTGGCGCGTGCGGTACGTGCCGGAATCACTCACCTACCACCGCCATCACGGCACGATGTCGGCCGTCGACGCGCCGGAGAGCGGCCGCGAGACCTTCCTCCTCGAACGCAACGCGCTGGCCGCGCTGTACAAGAACCTGTCCGACGAGTCGCTGGCCCGTGCGCTGCCCGCCGCGCTCGCGCTGGCCGTGCGCCGCGCCACCGCGCGCGGCGGTCTCGACCCGGATCAGCTGGACCTCGAAAAGGGCGTCGGCCCGGCGGTGACCGACCCGGTCGCGGTGCCGCGCACCACGCTCGCCGGAGTGCTGGCCGTGGACCGGTTCGTGGAGCTGATGCCGTCGCTGGCCGAATCCCGTGCCGCCGAACAGGCCGCGCGGGTGCGGACGGACGCCGATCTGCTGCCGTTGCTGCGCAAGGCGCTCGAACCCGCGTATCCGCTGCCGGATTACCTGCGGGCACACGAAATCCTCGTCGAAGCCTTCGGTATCGAGGAGGTGTTCGGGCAGCGGCGGAAGATCCTCGTGCTGACCGGCGACGCGATCACCGAGCGGATGGCCGGCCCGGCGATCCGGGCCTGGAACATCGCCGCCACGCTGGCCACCGAGCACGACGTGCACCTGATCACCACCAACCCGCTGCTCTCGCCGCCACCCGCGGCGTTCCGGATCAGCTCCGGCAAGCACCGGGACCTGGACGGCCCGATCGGCTGGGCGGACGTGGTGATCCTGCAGGGCCACGTGCTGGAGCTGGCCCCGTCGCTGAAGAAGCAGCACGAGCACAAGATCGTGGTCGCCGACGTCTACGACCCGATGCACCTGGAGCTGCTGGAACAGGGCAAGGACGCGCCGGACGACCAGCGCGCGCTCGACCTGGCGGGCGTCACGAAGGTGCTCGACGCCCAGCTGGAGCGGGCCGATTTCTTCCTCTGCGCCTCGGAACGGCAGCGGCATTTCTGGCTGGGCCACCTCGCCGCGCTCGGCCGGCTCTCGCCGCGGCTCTACGACGCGGACCCGACCACGCAGTCACTGCTCGCGGTGGTGCCGTTCGGGCTTTCGCCGCGGGCGCCGGTACGCACCGGGCCGGGCCTGCGCGCCACGCTGGGCCTCGGCGAAACCGACCGCGTGGTGCTGTGGGCAGGCGGCGTGTACAGCTGGTTCGACCCGCTCACCCTGATCCGCGCGGTCGACCTGCTGCGGCAGCGCCGGGAGGACGCGCGGCTGGTGTTCCTCGGCATGAAACACCCGAATCCCGAGGTCGCCGAGATGGATATCGGCGCGCGAACGATGCGGCTGGCCGATTCGCTGGGGCTCACCGACAAGCACGTCTTCTTCAACGAGCGCTGGGTCCCCTATTCGGACCGGCAGAACTGGCTGCTCGACGCGAACACCGGCGTGACCACGCACTACGAGCACGTGGAGACCACCTTCGCCTTCCGCACGCGGGTGCTGGACTACCTGTGGGCGGGCCTGCCGATCGTGACCACCGACGGGGACGCATTCGCCGACCTGGTGCGAACGGAGCGCCTGGGCGTCGTGGTACCCGCCGAGGACGCCGAGGCACTGGCGGCGGCGCTGGAAAAGACGCTGTACGACGAGGAATTCGCGGCGGGCTGCGTCGAGCGGATGCGGCTGGTCGCGCAGCGCTATGCGTGGCCGGAGGCGTTGAAGCCACTGGTGGAGTTCTGCCGGAACCCGCGCCCGGCCGCGGACCGGCTGCCCGGGGCCGCGGATCTGACCACCGCCGCGCCGGTGCGCGGCGCCGAGCTGGTTCGCCGGGACGTGGCGCTGGTGAAGGAATATCTGGCCGCGGGCGGTCCGGGCGAGTTGGCCCGGCGGGCCACCGGACGGGTCGTGAAGGTCGCCCGCGAACGGTTGCGCCGTGGCTGAGGGTCCGTTGCGGGTCCTGCTGGACGGCACACCGCTGCTCGGCGCCCGCACGGGCATCGGCCGGTATACCGCCGCGCTGAGCGAAGAACTCACGTCATTGTCCGAAGTGGACCTTCGGGCGGTCGCGTTCACCCTGCGCGGCTGGCGGAAGCTGCGCAAAGTGCTGCCACACGGCGTCCAGGCTCGCGGTATGCCGGTGTCCGCGCGGCTGCTGCGCGCGAGCTGGCTGCGCTCGCAACTGCCGCCGGTCGAGCTGTTCGCCGGCCCCACCGACGTCGTGCACGGCACGAACTTCGTGCTGCCCGGCCGATTCCGCGCCGCCGGGGTGCTGACCATCCACGACCTGGCGTTCTTCGACGAGCCCGGGGAACTCAACCCGTCCGACCGCACCCTGCCCGAACTCGTCCGCCGCGGCGCCCGCAAGGCGAACGTGATCTGCACGCCGACCAGCGCGGTCGCGGACGCGGTGGCGGAGAAGCTGGACGTGGACCGGGACAAGATCGTGGTGACCCCGCTCGGCGTGAACCCGGCCTGGTTCACCGCGCGCCCGCCGGAGGACGGTGTGCGCGCGAGACTCCGGCTGCCGGAGAAGTACCTGCTGTTCGCCGGTGCCGCGGGGCCGCGCAAGGGCCTGGAGTGGCTGGCCAAAGCACACGACGCTGCCCCGGACCTGCCGCCGCTGGTCTTCGCCGGGCCCGGCCCATTCCCCCGGCTGCCCCGATCCGGACAGACCGGCTATCTGTCCGATGTGGACCTGCGCGCGGTGGTCGCGGGCGCCGCCGCACTGGTGCTGCCCTCCCGGGACGAGGGCTTCGGCCTGCCGGTGCTGGAAGCCATGGCCTCGGACGTCGCGGTGGTCTGCACCGACATCCCGGCCCTGCGCGAGGTCGCCGGCGACTGCGCGACGCTGGTCCCCTACGACGACGTCGACGGCTTGGCCGACGCCCTCCGCCAAGCCGTGACCGACCCGCACGCGACCACCACCTCGACCGCGCGCCGCACGCACGCGGCCGGGTTCACCTGGCGCAACTGTGCACTTCGGACGGTCGAGGCGTATCACCAGGCTGTGGCACGGTAATACCCGGCTCCACTGAGTTCACCGCGGAGCCGGATTGTCAGCACGCGAAGTAACCGTGCAAGGCTTCCCGCCACCCACGCAACGGCGCGAGCCCGGCCTCGCGCCAGGAAGCGTTCGACAGCACCGAATACGCCGGACGCGGTGCGGGACGCGGGAATTCCGCCGTGGTGCACGGCTGCACCCGCTCCGGATCGGCGCCGATCTCCTCGAAGATCGCGCGGGCGAACCCGCACCAGGTGATCTCGCCCGCCCCCGTGCAGTGCAAGACCTTCGCCGCCGGGCCACGGCCTTCGACGATCGCCCCGGCCAGTTCGAGCAGACCGGCCGCCAGATCCGCGGACCAGGTCGGCGAACCGACCTGATCGTCCACAACGGACAGGCGGTCCCGTTCGCCCTCCAGGCGCACGATGGTCTTCACGAAGTTGTTCCCCGTGCGGCCGTACACCCAGCTGGTCCGGACCACCCAGGACGAGGCGCCGGAGCCGAGAACCGCGTCCTCGCCCGCCGCCTTCGTCCGGCCGTAGGCACTGCGCGGACCCAGCGCATCGTCCACTTCGTACGGTCGCTTCGCATCGCCGGGGAAGACGTAGTCGGTGGACACATGGATCAGCGGCACCCGGTGCGACGAGCAGGCCGCGGCCAGCACCCGGGGACCGTCCACATTGACCGCGAACGCGCGGGCCTCGTCCGACTCGGCGGCGTCCACCGCCGTGTAAGCCGCGGCATTGATCACCAGCGGGACAGCCCCGGATCTGGCCGCACGCGCGGCAAGTGAGCCGACCGCGGACACCACGTCCCCGGTGACGGTGAGATCCAGCTCCGCCGAGGAAGGCGCGACCACCTCCGTCCCGGACGGCACGGATTCCACCAGGTCCCGGCCGAGCTGACCGGAACCGCCGGGCACGAGCAGGGCCAGCCGCACCGGCACACCTCCTACTGCTGCGAACTACTGCTGCGAACTGCTACTGCGGATCGACTGCCGCGGATCACCGACCGCGAGAGACGTCAGGACGTGCCGAGCGCGGCGCGGCCCTTCAGCGGCTCCCACCACGCCCGGTTGTCCGCATACCAGCGCACGGTACCCGCCAAGCCGTCCTCGAAGGACACCCGCGGAGCGTAGCCGAGCTCCGCGCTGATCTTGCCGATGTCGACCGAGTACCGCCGATCGTGGCCCTTGCGGTCGGCCACCGGCTCGACCATCTCCCAGCCGGCCCCGGCCGCCTCCAGCAGCCGTCCGGTCAGCTCCTTGTTGGTCAGCTCGGTCCCGCCGCCGATGTTGTAGATCTCGCCCGCGCGCCCACCGTCGGCGACCAGCTGGATGCCGTGACAGTGGTCGTCCACGTGCAGCCAGTCACGGACGTTCAGGCCATCGCCGTAGAGCGGCACTTTCCTGCCGTCGAGCAGGTTGGTCACGAAGAGCGGGATCACCTTTTCCGGGAACTGGTATGGCCCGTAGTTGTTCGAGCACCGCGTGACACACACCGGCAGCCCGTGCGTGCGCGAGTAGGAGCGCGCGATCAGATCGGAGGACGCCTTCGACGCGGAGTACGGCGAATTCGGCTCCAGCACGTGATCTTCGGTCCACGAACCGTCCTGGATGGACCCGTAGACCTCGTCCGTGGACACGTGCACGAACTTGCCGACCTCCGCCTCCAGGGCGGCCTGCAGCAGGGTCTGCGTGCCAAGCACATTGGTGAGCACGAAATCCGCCGAGCCGAGGATGGAACGGTCTACATGCGACTCGGCGGCGAAGTGCACGACGAGGTCCACCCCGCGCATGTGCTCGGTCACCACGGCCGTATCGCAGATGTCCCCACGGACGAACCGCAGCCGCGGGCTGTCCGCGACCGGGGCCAGGTTGGCCTCGTTGCCGGCGTAGGTGAGCTTGTCCAGAACCACCACCTCGGCATCACCCAGCGTCGGGTAAGCCCCCGAAAGCACCTGCCGGACGTAGTGCGATCCGATGAACCCGGCACCGCCCGTCACGAGGACTCGCATCCGTCTCCACCCTTCCTGCCACCGTCTTGTGCCCGTGCGGGCAATCGGACACCAGCCTACGGGTGCCGGGCCGGAGGGCCGGTAGAGTCGGGTCGCGGGACAGAAGTGCGCAGGGCATGTCCGGGGAGGGACACGTGGCCGAGTGGCCTGGGGCGTCGGAGGCAGCGCACCGCGGTCGCGGTGTCCTGCTCGTGCTGCGCCGCGGCGGCAAGGTCGTGCTGTCCCTTCTCTCGGTCGCGATCATGGTGCTGACCTGGTACTTCTGGCAGTTCATCGGCGATCCGCGCAGCGGATTCGCCACCACCGACATCTTCGGCGCACAGCAGGCGCAGGCCAAACCGCTCGACGGCGCGATGGACATCCTGCTGGTCGGCCAGGACAGCCGCACCGACAACCACGGCGACCCGCTGCCCCGCGAGGTGCTGGACATGCTGCATGCCGGCGAAGCGGAGGGCGACAAGCAGACCGACACGATGATCCTGGTGCACATCCCCCAGAACGGGCAGCACGCGGTCGCGGTCTCCTTCCCGCGCGACTCGTACGTGGAGATCACCGGCGGATTCGGCAAGCACAAGCTCAACAGCGCGTACGTCTACGCCTACAACGACACGTTCAAGACGCTGCAGGCCAAGGGCGGCGACCTGAAGGAGATCGACGAGCAGGCCAAGCTGGCCGGCCGCAAAAACCTGGTCGCCACGCTGGAGAAGTTCATCGGCAAACCGGGCATGATCGATCGGTACGCCGAGGTGAACCTGGCCAGCTTCTACGAGGTCACCAAGGCCATCGGCGGGGTGCAGGTGTGCCTCAAGGCGCCGATGCAGGAGAAGAAGTCCGGGATCGACCTGCCCGCCGGGCAGCAGAGTGTGCAGGGCGTGCAGGCGCTGGCCTTCGTCCGGCAGCGGTACGGCCTGCCCAACTACGACCTGGACCGGATCGCCCGGCAGCAGGCGTTCCTGTCCGGGCTGGCGAGGAAGGTGCTCTCGCCGGAGGTGCTGGCGAACCCGGTGAAGCTGGCCGACCTGATCTCGGCGGTGAAGAAGTCCGTGGTGTTGTCCGCGGGCTGGGACATAGCCGAATTCGCCGACCAGATGCGCGGCCTGACCGGTGGCAACATCGAGTTCCACACGATCCCCACCGAGGGCAACGCGCGGATCGGCGGCGCGGACGTGCTGCGCGTGGACCAGGCCAAGGTGCACGCCGAGGTCACCCGGCTGACCTCGGACGGCGCCCCGCCCCCGGCGAGCACCGCGAACCTGCCGGGCGCGGACGCGATCACCGTGGATCTGTTCGACGGCTCCGGTTCCGGCGCCGCGGCACAGACCCGAACCCTGTTGCAGGGCAAGGGTTTCCACCTGACCGACGCGACGAAGCTGTCCACCCGGGCCGTGACCGTGCTGCGCTACCACCCGTCCGAGGAGGCGGCCGCGGACCTGGTCCGCCAGTCCCTCGGCGGCAACCCGCAGGCCGAACCGGACGCGGATGTCGCCGCCGGCCACGTCCGGGTGCTGCTGGGCAAGGACGCCGGTGCCGCGAGCAGCACACCCACCAGGCCCGTCGCGCCGGCCCCGCCCGCCTCGTCTTCCTCAGCGACCCCCGTCACGCCCGCCGCGCCGCCGATCACGGCAGGCGAAGTGCCCTGCGTCAACTAGAGTCGGACATCTGGCAGCGCGCTCGGCAACGGAGCGCGAGCCGGCGAGGTGGGGAGGTACGCGGGGTGGATGAAGAGCGGAAGAACCCGGACCGGCCGGACCACGGCCCGGCTCCGGCACATCCGGACGCCGCCACACCCCCGGACAGTTCCGACCGGCCCGCGGACGAGGGCGGCGCGACGGGACCGGCAGGTGCGAAAGGCCCGAAGAGCACGGACCGGCCGGTGGACGCACCGGACATTTCCGGACCTGCCCCGGAGACCACGCCACTGACCGGATCAGCCGCTTCGGCAGCCGCGCCCCGAGACGGCACCTCCGAAAGCCCGGCGATCTCTTCCCCTGCCGACCCGCCACCCATCAGCCCGGCCGCCGAGGCCCCGGGCGCCACATCCCCCACTTCCAGCGAACCCACCGGCCCGAGCCGGCCGACGTCGGCGGAGACCACCAGGTCCCACTACAGCCCCCGCCACGCCAAGCCAGACGCCGAAGACGACCCGGCCGACACCGACCGTGCCGAACTCCCTGTCGCCAGCGACAACGACGCCACCGTCGGCATAACCGAGGCCACCGACGAACAGCCACACCGCAGGCCTGGGGGGGCAGGCCGGGTGACCCGCCGGATCGCCCTCGGGCTGGCGTCCGTACTCGCCCTCGGGGCGACCGGATATGCCTACGTCACCAAGGATCGGCTGCAGAACAACGTCTCCACCACCGACGTGCTCACCCCTCGCCCGGGCGAGCCGCCGGCGCCGTCCGCGAACGACGGCGGGACCGACATCCTGCTCGTCGGCAGCGACGCACGGACCGACGCGCAAGGCAACGCCCTGCCGCCCAAGATGCTGAAATCGCTGCGTACCGAGGAAAAAGCCGGCGTCAACACGGACACGATCATCCTGTTGCGGTTTCCCAGGAACGGCGGCAGACCGTCCGGGATCTCGATCCCGCGGGACAGCTGGGTCACTGTGCCGGGCCGCGGACCGTCCAAGATCAACTCCGCGTACGGGGTGGCGAAGGCGGCGGCCGAGAACGAGCAGCGCGCGCGGGGCGAGCACGATCAGGCCAAGCTGGAGCGCGATTCGGACGCGGCCGGGCGGCGGGTGCTGCTGCAGGCCGTCCAGGATCTCACCCAGGTCCGCGTCGACCACTACGCCGAGGTCAACCTGCTCGGTTTCTACCTGCTCACCGAGGCGCTCGGCGGGGTGCAGGTGTGCCTGAACCACGCGACGACCGACAAGGACTCCGGCGCGAACTTCACCCGCGGGGTGCAGACCGTCTCCGGTGGCGAGGCGCTCTCGTTCGTCCGCCAGCGCAAGAACCTGCCCAACGGCGACCTGGACCGGATCAAGCGGCAGCAGACCTTCCTCACCTCCGCGTTGCGCAAGGTGCTCTCCGCGGGCACGCTGACCGATCCGGGCACGCTGAACAACCTGATGGACGCCGTGCACCGATCGATCGTGCTCGACGAGGGGCTCGACGTCCTGGATTTCGCCCGGCAGCTCAAGGGCCTGGCTTCCGGTGACCTCAACTTCACCACGATCCCGGTGGTCACCGCGAACGGCCGCAGCCCGGACGGGCAGAGCATCGTGGAGGTCGATCCGGATCAGGTGCGGAAGTTCGTCGCGGGGCTCGCCGGGCGGGCTCCGTCCGGGGGCGGCGGCGCGGCCGGGGCGCCGGTCGGTCAGATGGATTCCGGGGTACCGGGCCTGCCCTGCGTGGACTGAGCCCCGGCTAGCCTTGCGCGCATGAGCCTGACCGAACAGCTGCTCCGCCCGCTCCTGGCCAACTCGGCGAAACCGCTGATCACGCACTACGACGACCGGCTCGGCAGCCGGGTCGAGCTGTCCGTGGCGACCACCGTGAACTGGGCCGCGAAAACGGCGAACTGGCTGGTGGACGAGTTCGACGTGGAGCCGGGTGACGACGTCGCGGTGCTGCTGCCGGCGCACTGGCAGACCGCCGGCGTCCTGCTCGGGGCCTGGTGGTGCGGGGCGAACGTGGTCGCCGAGCCGGACGGGGCGCGGGTGGTGTTCACCGGCCCCGAGCAGCAGGTGCGCGCACCCGCGGTCGCGGTCGTGTCGCTCGACCCGATGGGCCGCGGCCTCACCACCGAACCTGCCGACGGTGCGCTGGACTATGTGACCGAGGCCCGGATGTCCGGTGACCAGTTCCTCCCGCCGCAGCCGATCCCCGGTGACACCCCCGCCCTCACGTCCTCCACTGTGGACGAACTACTCGCCGAAGCCCGCGCCCGGGCCGGAAAACTCAGCCTGGACGGTACCGATCGCGTACTGTCCACAGTGGATTGGACGATTCCGGACGGAGTACTGGACGGCCTGCTCGTCCCGCTCGCCGCGGGTGCGCACCTGGTGCAGGTGAGCAATGCCGACCCGGCGAAGCTGGCCGCCCGGCGCGAGGCCGAACGCACCACCGCCGATCTCCCCGCGTGAGGCGGGGAGGGAACCCTTGCCCAGACAGGGTTCCCTCCCCGGGCTCAGGCGGTTTCCAGCGCCGGGCTTGCGTCGAGGCGGACCTCCCGTCGCCGCTGGAACAGCAGGTGGTCAAGCGACAGCCTGCCGCCGTTGAAGCCGAGCGCCAGTGCGGCGAGACCGAGCACCAGCACGAGTTCGTAGCCACCATCGCCGGTGAGGCCGTTGGCCGCGTGCACGCTGATCAGCGCACCAGCCATGTTGGCCGCGTATCCCACCGCGATCAGCGGCAGCAGGAAGCCGGCCACGAAGGCGATCGAGCCGAGCAGTTCGAGCACGATCACGAAGATCGCCGCCACACTCGGCAGCGGAATGCCGACCTTGCCGAACATCGCCGCGGTGGCCTCGACCCCGTTGTTCCACTTCTGCAGGCCGTGGGCGAAGAGCACCACCGCCACGCCGGCCGAGCAGCAATGCGACGTCCTTGACCCGAGCGAACATACGCCTCAGGACTCCCAAGTGTGTGAAAGTTCAACCGGCCCGTCCGAGGGGTAGGGCACCCGGCACCGTCACAGCGGCTCCGTCGAGTGATCGACAGGAAACCGACAGGCACCGGAAACCCAGCCATGGCACGGTTCCCAGGGCACAGCGCAGGCGACGGCGCACGGCGAAGACAGGAACTACCGCAGGACGAAGGACCGCTTCGCCGGGTACGAGATTCAGGCCGGGCGACGCCGGACCGCGTCGAGTTCCGCCCAGCCGCCGTGCACGGACAGCACGGTCAGCACGCGCTCGGCGAGCGTGGCGAACCGTTGCAAGTCCTCGTGCAGCGTGCGGGCGCGGTCGGTGTCCAAGGGCGCATGATCGTCCCACCAGAGGCCGATGACCGCGCTCGCGGACAGCACGAGAGGCTGGATCAGCCGCCCGAACTCGTCCGAAGGTTCGCCCGCGGCACGGCAGCCGTCCTCGATGTCGTCGAAGACATCGAGAAGTTCGCGCAGCGGCTGTACGGCATCCGAAGGTGTACCGTCCCACGCCGCACTGAGCCACACACGGTCGCTCAACTCGAGCCACAGCCGCCATCCTGCGACGAGCTCGGCTTCGTCGTATGGCGTCCAGGTTTCGGGGACGGGCCAGAACATGCCGATGACTGTGACATCCGGATCGGCGTCGCACAACCAACCGCGACCAGAATGGCCTTCCGGGTCGAAAAGTGTTCGCGTTCTTACCCTCCGCGTGGGCAAACGGGTCTTTCGGCGGCAAAACCCGTGCACGCGAAGCCGAGTTGCGATAGCCGGATGCCGGCCACCCGATCCGGACGTTCCCGCAGGCCACCGGGCTGTCCGGGAAAATTGCACACTGCAGCGGGACAACGGAAAGCGCAGATGCGAGCAATACAAGAGAATGACATCACGTGACGCTCCGTAGTCAAAACCGGCGACCACGGAGCGCCTTCCGGAGGACCGGAACACCCCATTTGCTCAGCTGATCACGGGGGGCACGAAAACGCACTTCGGCGCGGCCGCGTGCTGCGGATCAAGGGCGTTGAGCACCTCGCGCTGGGCGATCGGGTCGTACGGAATGCCGAGGTGATCGGTGAAGTCCAGCGCACACACGTTCTGCAGGAGAACGTTCCGGACATTCGGCGCGGGCTTGAGGTAAGCGTTGGTATAGGGCGTGACCACTTCGTCGTACCTCGTCTGGATCACCGTGTAGTCCACACCGGGCACGGTGTCGCCGCCCGCGTTGAGATCGGTGAGGAAGGCGGAGCCGGTGGACTGCTCATTACAGGCCGGGCACGCCGCGCCGACCAGGTCCCTGGCCGGCGGGATCGCCTGAATCGCGCTGAGCAGGCCGAACAGGCTGGTGCCATAGTTCGACGGCGACAGGCCGATCAGTTTGCCGATCTTGTCCGCGCCACCGAGATTCTTGATCCAGTACCGCGGGTTCATCCCGCCCTGCGAATGCCCTACCACGTCCAGCTTCGCCGCGCCGGTGGCCTTCAGCACCTTGTCGCCGAAGCTCGCCATTTGCCCGGCGGTACCTGCGATCGGGCCGACGGTCTGCAGGAAAGCGCCCGGTGAGCCGCCGAAGTTGCCCGCGAACACGCAGTAGCCCTCATCCGCCAGCCGCCGGGAGAGACCCGCCCAGTTCTCGTAGGCGTTGGCGGTGGTGCCGTTGGACAGCAGCACCGGGTTGGGGTGCGCCGCGGAAGGCATGCAATTCCAGTCGTTCGCCCCTGGCGGCGCGAGTGTCGGCTGTGCCACGGAGTAGATCGCCGCCGCGATGATGTTGGGCTGAACCGGCCCGGTGGGATCCTGCTCCGCCGAGGCGGTCCCGGTACTCAGGACCATCCCCCCGAGCACCGCCACCAAGGCCACCGTCCGCCGCCCGAAACCGCGCATGCCCATCCGCTCCACCTCTCTGTGCGCCCGATGCCTGCTTAACGCGGGACGGCGGCGATGGGAACGGTTATTTTCCGGCTGGTTGCGCATCGAGGAAACGCCGCAGGTACGGGGTGGCGGCATCGGCGTGGCTGAGACCGAGGAAGTGCGCCCCGCCCTCGATGGTCACCAGCGGCTCGGCATTCGGCAGCGCAGCGACGAGAGCTTCCGCCCTGGCGACCGGATAGGCCAGGTCAGCCGTCCCGTGCGGAACAATGGCCGGCGCGCCGATCTCACCGGCGCGGTCGAGCACGCCGTCCCGGTCGACGAGCGCGTTCATGATCCGCGACAGGCGTTCGCCCCGGATCTCCCGCCACTTCGGGATCCAGCCCGAGGCGTCCGCGTCGCCGAGGCAGATCTTCGCCACGGTGTCCGTTCCCTGTCCGGCCCAGATCTCCGCCAGCTGGCGGTACCCGGCGGCGACCTGCTCGTCCTTCCGCTTCGGCCGACGTGCCGAGCACAGCGAGCGCGGTGACCCGCTCCGGCACGAGCAAGGCCATCCGCAACGCGACGAACCCGCCCTGACCGTGCACCTGCTGCCCACCGGACGTCGTCCTTGCCGCCATTGCCGGACGTTAGCCCGCTGGGAAGGTCTGCGCCTCTCGGTGGACTGGCGCCGGGATCACGGCGAAGGACTCAGGCTGCGCCCTTCAGGTGCGTGATCACCGCCGTACCGATTTTCTGCGCGGTCTCACACGTTTTGGGCTTGTTCTGCCCAGTGGTGATCATGGTGATCACGGTGAAGGCAAGCTGATCCGTGATACCCACCCACAAACTGCAAGTCCCGACGAACGCAAGTCGTCGGCGGCGGCGATGACCCCGGGATAGCCGTTGACGGTGACCGGCTGGAAGTATGCCTGGGTCGCCTTCTGGGCGTAGATGTCGCTGATCCCGCCCTTGTTTTGGGGCACCGCTCCCACGTTCACGCGATTTTCCGGAATCGTGGCAGCGGACCAGCCGCACAGAGCGGGGGGACCTTGCGAGACCTTGCCCGGAGGGGCCAGCCCGATATCCGTGAGCTGAGCGCCAGTCAATGCGCTGCACGGATTACTCAGCAACTCCTGCGTCGGCAACGGAGCAGGCACCTTCAGCGCAGGGTCGACCGGCGATGACGCATCCGGCACTGACGATGACGAGGATAGGCTGTCGCCGGCCGAGCCACCACTACTACAGGCGGCGACCGACGCTGCGGCGAGAATCGCAAGGGCCGCCACAGCACCGGTGCGACGCGGGCGAGAACAGGGTGCACTCACTCAGACATCTCCAGACTTCTTGGCGGAGTCGGCTGCTTCCTGCTCCGCCACCGTGACCTTGTTCTTCGCAGCCTTCAAGGCCGTGATGAACTTCTTCGTATAGTCGACCATCGCCTTATGCTGCGGGCGGCTTCACGTCTCGGACGGCAATGGCGTGCCCGAGATCATCTTGCAAGTCGGCCAGCAGATCTTTCCACTGCTTGATGACTCCGTCGATCTCGTCTTCGCTGAACTCGTGGCCCCCGCCTTGACCGTAGCTGCCCACCTGAATCGGCGGCATCGCTCGCCGCCCCGGTAGCAGCAAGATCAACAAGCAGGATGTTAGCCGAAGACCAGACATACGCGACACCGACCGCGCCCCGCCCGAACGTCACTCCTTCACCAAGACCCGCGCCATCACGACCTTCTGAATCCGGTTCGTCCCCCCGTAAATCGGCGCTGTCTTCGCGTCCCGCATCATCCGTTCCTCCGGGAGCCGATACCGACCCCCAGCCACGTCCAGTCACCTTCTCTACAGCGGTCCCCGGTATTACCGCCCGCTCACCACCGTACTTCTGGTCCTTGTGCCGCGATCCGCACCGTTCGTAGAGTCGAGCGATGGCCATCATCGCGTCGACGCCGCCGCCCGGATTGCCCTTCTCCCTTGACTATCCGGGCGTCCCGGCAGGGTCGATACTCGCCGGCGCCGCCGCCCGATACGGCTCGCGCACGGCGTACGTGCTCGGCGGCGAGAGCCGCACGTTCGCCGAGACCTACACCGCTGCCTGCCGGTTCGCGAACGCGTTGCGCGCGCACGGAATCGGGCGGGGCGACGTGGTCGCCGTGCATCTGCCCAACTGCCTGGCCTACCCGGTCGCCTACCACGGCACCCTGCTGGCCGGGGCCACCTTCAGCCCGGCCAACCCGCTGCTCCCGCCGGATGATCTCGCCTTCCAGCTCACCGATTGCGGGGCCACCGCCGTGGTCACCCACGGCGCGGCCGCGAAGACCGTCGCGGCGGTCGCCGGCCGCATTCCGGCGCGGTTGCGGATTGTCGTCTCCCCGCAGGACGAACTCGGCGAAGGCAGCGTCGAGTTCGGCGAGTTCCTTGCGGGAGCACCGGATTCCCGGCCGGACGTCGAGATCGACGTGCACCGCGAGCTGGCCCATCTGGCCTACACCGGTGGCACCACCGGCCGATCGAAAGGCGTCGAGCTCACCCACTACAACATCGTGGCCAACACCGTGCAGTACGGCTGCTGGAGTAGCGGCTCGGTACCGGCCCTCGACGCGAACGGCGACGTCGTGCTGGACCAGATCGGCAGCGCGGCGGAGTGGCCCACGCGGCTCGGTACCGGCGTGACGATCAACCTGACGCCGTGGTTCCACGCGATGGGCGTGATCGCCGGGCTGAACTGCGCGTTGCTCACCGGGACCACGATCGCGCTGCAAGCCCGGTTCGACCCGGCCGCCTTTGTCGCGGAAGCCGAACGGCTCCGGGTGACTTCCCTCGGCGGGGCGCCGGCCTTGTTCGCCGCACTCCTGGCCACGCCCTCCTTTCACACCGCGGATCTGTCGTCGGTGTGCACCATCGGATCGGGTGCGGCGCCGATGAGCCACGAGATGTTCCGCGCACTGCAAGAACGATTCCCCGAGGTGCTGATCGCCGAGGGCTACGGGCTGACCGAAGTGACCATGGGCGCGATCTCCTCTCCCCCGTACCGCTCCGGGGTGCGCAAGGTGGGCTCTGTCGGCAGGCCGATCTTCGACACCGAGCTGAAACTCGTCGCCATGGGGAGCGAGGAACCGTTGCCATACGGGCAAGAGGGCGAGGTGTGCGTACGCGGACCGCAGCTGATGCGTGGTTACCGGAACCGGCAGGAGGAGACCGCCGACGCCCTCGTGCAGGGCTGGTTGCACACCGGCGACATCGGCGTACTCGACGAGGACGGCTACTTGTCTATTGTGGATCGCAAGAAGGACATGTTGCTGTACAAGGGATACAACGTCTTTCCCCGGGAGCTGGAGGAGCTGCTGCTCACGCTGCCCGGAGTGCTCGGCGCCGCGGTGGTCGGCCGGCCCCGCGACGATGTCGGCGAGCTTCCGGTGGCGTTCGTGGTGCGGCAACCCGGCTCCGAAGTGGACGCCACACAGCTGATCTCCGCGGTGAACGAGCGGGTACTACCGTACAAGCGGTTACGGGAACTGTACTTCGTGGACGAGATCCCGGTCTCCGCGGCCGGGAAGGTGCTCAAACGCGAGCTGCGCAAGCGACTCCCCGAGCCGAACTGAACACACGCGCCAGAACGGGCTTCCGGGTCCGCTGTGTACTGCAAACGACATTCGAGTACCGCTCAGCGGGACAACCCGCTCGCGGATTAATCCGCATGACCATCAGGTAATCTTCCGGCGGCGATCGCGTGCCTCAGCTTGACGGGGTTGACGTAGCCGGTAGCCAGCGACGGGCGCCGCCTGACGAGAAGCTCGAAGGCGGGAAGGTGCCGCCAACCAGGCCAACCCGGCCAACGATGCCCTTACGGCACACTTACTCAAGATGATCACTCTTTCGGGTAGACCCTCGCTCCAGCATTGGCATTGGTTCAACAAGGTCGTGTAGACAATAGCCCGTATGGCCCATCCGGGTGGCCCATAGGGGGCCTACTCCTGCCATGTCCCCATTATTCGACCTCTTATTCGCCGAATTCACACTCGACGATTTCGCAGTCATTGCCAGAAGCTTTGAACGGAGTCGGTCTCATGAAGCAACTCCTGACCATGCCCGGAACACAGCTCGACTTCGCGCCGGAACTCGACATCCTGAGTGCGGTGGATCGGCGGCTGTTCCGGCACTTCGGATGGGGTCCAGACCACTCGGTGCCCCGGGTGGCACTGCACCGGATGATCGAGGAGTACGCCCTCGCCAGACCCGGCGCAGTCGCGGTGGAACACCTCGGAAACCGGATGTCCTACGGGGAACTCTCCGCCCACGCCGAACGATTGGCCGCCCGCCTGGCCGAGTACGGAGTACGGCCGGGGGACCACGTGGCCCTCGTGGTCCGCCGCGGTATCCCGATGGTCGTCGGCATCCTGGCCATCCTGAAAGCGGGCGCCGCCTACGTGCCGCAGGACGCCCGGATCGTGCGGCCCGCCATGCTCCGCCACATCCTGCGCACCACCGGGGCCCGCGTCGTGCTCACCCAGTCCGACCTGCCGGTGACCGTCCCCACCGGACACCACACGCTCGACATCGACGCGGTGATGACCGAGCGCGGCGAGGTCCGCCGGCCCCGCGTCGAGATCACGCCGGACCAGCCGTGTTACATCCTGTTCACCTCCGGGACCACCGGAAAGCCCAACGGGGTGGCCGTCACCCACGCCAATCTGGCCAATCTCCTGCTGACCCGGCCGGGCGACCTCGGCATCCGGCCGGGCACGGTGGTCGGGCAGATCCTCAACATCGCCTTCGACATGGCCGCCTGGGAAATCCTCGGCTGCCTCACCCACGGCGGCACCCTGCTGATTCGCGGCGACGACATCGGGGCGGTCGCCCGCCGGGCGGACGTGCTGATCGCGACGCCGACCATCCTGTCCACTTTGGATCCCGACAAGTGCGCCAAGGTACGGACCGTCGCGGTGGCCGGGGAGCCGTGCCCGCGTCCGCTGGCCGACCGGTGGGCCGCGACCCGCACCTTCTACAATGGATGCGGCCCGACCGAGGTCACCATCGTCAACACGATGCAGCACCATCACCCCGAAGCCCCGCTGCTCACCATCGGCCGCCCCACCCCGAACAACACCGTCTACGTCCTCGACGAGCACCAGCAGCCCTGCCCGATCGGGGAAACCGGCGAAATGTGGGCGGGTGGCGACTGCGTTTCCGCGGGCTACCTGGCCAATCCCGAGCTCAACGCGGAGCGCTACCGGCCCGACCCCTTCCTCGGCGGCGGCCGCATGATGTTCCGGACCCGCGATCTGGGCCGCTGGACGCCCGACGGCGAACTCGAGCACCTCGGCCGGACCGACGACCAGGTCAAGATCCGGGGTTTCCGGGTCGAACTGGACTCGGTGTCCACGGTGCTGGAGAACCTGCCCGGATGCACCAGGGCGGTCACCCTCAAGGTCGACGACAGCACGCTTGTGGCGTTCGTCCAGCCGGAGACAGTCGACCCGGCCGCCGCGACGCAGGCGGTCGCCGAAGCCTTGCCCTACTACTGCACGCCCGCGGCCGTGCATTCGATGACCGCGTTGCCGATGACCAGCCGGGGCAAAATCGACAAGACACAGCTGCTGCGTGTCGCACGCGGAGAGGAGCCGGCCGCATGACCGCGGTGACCGCAGAACGGGAAGAGATCGTCCTCCCACCCCTGCTGCCGAAGCTGCGGCGGGTGTTCAAGCATCCGAAACTGATGCACCACAACCGGCTCGCCGCGGGCGTCGTGGTGATCAACCTGATCGTGCTGGGCTTCGCGCTGCCGGGCGGGATCACCGCCGAGTTCGCCTCCCAGGCGGCGCTGGCGAACTTCGCGCTCGCCATCCTGATCCGCCGCCAGCGGCTGATCAACCTGATGTTCCGGGTCGCGACCTCGGCACCGGTCACCTGGCCGCTGCGGGTGCGGTGGGTGCTGGGCAAGGTCTATCACTTCGGCGGCATGCACGTCGGTGGCGCCGTGTCCGGCACGCTTTGGTTCGGCGCCTTCGTCGGCCTCAGCACGGCACAGCCCGCACCCGCCACCGTGCTCGTACTGGCGTACGCGCTGGTCGCCTTGTTCCTCGGCATGGTCGTGCTCGCAACGCCGCGGCTGCGGGCCAAGTTCCACAACAGTTTCGAGCTGATGCACCGGCTCGGTGGCTGGCTGTCGCTGATTCTGTTGTGGGGCCTGACAATCGCGCAGACAGTCCACAAAGGAGTGTCACTGTTCTCGGTGCCGGAATTCTGGGCGCTGATCGTGCTCACCGCCGCCGTCGCCGCGCCGTGGACCCGGCTGCGCAAGGTGGACGTGGACATCGAACGGCCGTCCTCGCACGTCGCGATCGCCCGATTCACCCACGGCCGCAAGCCTTTCGCCGGATCGTCGACCGCGATCAGCCGGTCACCGCTGCGCGAGTGGCACTCGTTCGCCAACATCCCGGCGCCCCACGAGCACGGTTTCCGCCTGACCATCTCCCGGGCCGGCGACTGGACCGGGCGGTTCATCGACGACCTGCCCTCGCGGGTGTGGGTCAAGGGCATCACCACCGCGGGCGTGGCCAACATCGAAACCCTGTTCCGCCGGGTCGTCTACATCGCCACCGGCAGCGGGATCGGCCCGTGCCTGCCGCACCTGCTGGCCCAAGAGGTGCCCGCCCGGCTGGTCTGGGCCACCCGCGATCCGCGGGTCACCTACGGGGACGGGCTGGTGGACGAGATCCTCGCCGTCCAGCCGGACGCGCAGATCTGGGACACCGGCCTGCACGGCAAGCCCGACATGGTCCAGCTCGCGTACGCGGCCTACCGCGATTTCGATGCGGAGGCCGTCATCTGCATCTCCAACAAGAAACTGACCTGGAAGGTCGTGCACGGCCTGGAATCCCGGGGCATTCCGGCGTACGGCGCCATCTGGGACTCCTGAGCACGGTGCTTCCGGAGAAAGGGAACTCACCATGCGAATGAAGATCGAGCAGTCCGGCCGGGTCGTCTGGGTACGGCTGCACCGGCCCGAGCGGCTCAACGCACTCGACACCGCGCTGATGACCGAACTGATCGACACCCTGACCCCGCTGGACCGGGATCCGGACGTCGGGTGTTTCGTCCTGACCGGGTCGGAGCGCGCGTTCGCGGCGGGCGCGGACATCGCCGAGATGTCCGCCAAGACCGCGACAGACATGCAGACCGAGGATTACTTCGCGGGCTGGGAGGCTTTCGCCGCCCTGCGCACGCCGAAGCTGGCCGCTGTCTCCGGGTACGCGCTCGGCGGTGGTTGTGAACTCGCGATGATGTGCGACCTGATCATCGCCGGTGACACCGCGAAGTTCGGGCAGCCGGAGATCACCCTCGGCGTCATTCCCGGCATCGGCGGCACGCAACGGCTTACCCGGCTGGTGGGCAAGGCCAAGGCCATGGACCTGATTCTCACCGGACGGCTGATCGACGCCGCCGAAGCGGAACGGATCGGCCTGGTCTCCCGGGTCGTGCCCGCCGATCGGCTGCTCACCGAGGCTACCGAGGTCGCCACGCAGATCGCCGGGTACGGCAAGCTCGCCGCGATGGCGGCCCGGGACTGCGTCGATCGCGCGCTGGAAACCGGCCTCTCGGACGGGATCCGATACGAGCGAAGGGTCTTCCACGGACTGTTCGCGACCGAGGACCAGCGGGAGGGCATGCAGGCCTTCCTGGAAAAGCGCCCGGCGGTGTTCACCAGCAGCCGGACGAACAGCTGATCGGCAGTTCGAGGCCCGATCGCCGCGGCGCGCACCGAAGCGTTCCGCGGCACGGTCCCTACTTTCCGGCCGTTTCCCGCAGCTTGGCGTCCTTGTCCAGCACCAGCTGTTCGAGATCGGCCTGGAACTGCGTGACCTTCGCCTGCAGCTGCAAATCGGTGGAGGCGAGAATGCGCACCGCGAGGAGCCCGGCGTTGCGTGCCCCGCCGACCGACACCGTCGCCACCGGGATACCAGCGGGCATCTGCACGATCGACAGCAGCGAGTCCAGCCCGTCCAGGTACTTCAGCGGCACCGGCACCCCGATCACCGGCAGCACCGTCGCCGAGGCGACCATGCCCGGCAGGTGCGCCGCACCTCCCGCGCCCGCGATGATCACGCGCACGCCGCGATCGGCCGCGGACTTCGCGTAGTCCAGCATCCGCTGCGGCGTACGGTGCGCCGAGTAGACGCCGACCTCGTACTCCACACCGAACTCGTCGAGCGCCTGTCCCGCGGCCTCCATCACAGGCCAGTCGGAGTCGCTGCCCATGATCACGCCCACCTGAGCGGCCATTGTGTTCCCCTTCAGTGGATCTCGTAGCCGTCGAGCCAGACGGCGTGGGACAGCCAGTGCGCGGACAGCAACGCGCGGTCGCGCAACTCGTCCATCCGCTCGCCGACGAAGTTCACGTGCCCCAGCTTGCGGCCGGGGCGTTCCTGCTTGCCGTAGAGGTGGATCTTCACCTCGGGGAAGCGGGCGAACAGGTGGTGCACGCGCTCGTCCGGCCCCATTTCCGGGGAGACCTCGGCGCCCAGCACGTTCGCCATCACGCACGCGGGCGCGATCAGGTCGGTGCGGCCGAGCGGGTAGTCCAGCACCCCGCGCAGATGCTGCTCGAACTGCGAGGTGCGGGAGCCGTCCATGGTCCAGTGCCCGGAGTTGTGCGGGCGCATGGCCAGCTCGTTGACCAGCAGGCCGGTCTCGGTCTCGAACAGCTCGACCGCGAGCAGCCCGGTGACGTCGAGTGTCGCCGCGATGCGCAGCGCCAGGTCCTGCGCCTCATGCACGCGCGATTCGGGCAGCCCCGGCGCGGGTGCGAGCACCTCGGTGTTGATCCCGCCGGTCTGCACGGTCTCCACCACCGGGTAGGCCGCCCCCTGGCCGAACGGCGAACGCGCGACGAGCGCGGACAGTTCGCGCCGCATCGTCACCTTCTCCTCGACCAGCAGCTCGGTGCCCGCGGCGAGCAGCTCCGGCACCGTCTCACGGACCTGCCGCGCGGTGTCCAGCATCCAGACGCCACGGCCGTCGTAGCCGCCGCGAGCGGCCTTGAGTACCACCGGAAAGCCGTGCTCCGCACCGAACGCCAGTGCATGGTCCACTTCGGACACTTCGGCGAAGGCCGGCCCCGGCACACCGAGCCCGGCCATCATCTCGCGCATCACGAGCTTGTTCTGCGCGAACCCGAGCGCGCTCGGCGCGGGCCGCACCACGAACCCCTCGGTGGCGAGGCTCAGCAGATGCTCGCCGGGCACGTGCTCGTGGTCGAAGGTGACCACGTCCACCTGCCGGGCGAACGCCATCAGCGCGTCCAGATCGGTGTGGTGGCCGATGACCACATCCCCGGCCACCAGCGAAGCCGCGTCCGCCTCGTCGGCCGCCAGCACCTTCAGCGACTGCCCCAGCGAAATCGCCGCCTGGTGCGTCATGCGGGCGAGCTGGCCCCCGCCGACCATGCCCACTACAGGGAGCCCAGTACGTTTGTCCATAACGCCATCAGGTTACTGGGCGGGACTGCCCGCACCGGCGGCGACCTGCGCGACACCCGCCCGGGCCGGGGATACTCGCCCTGGGTGACCACAGGCAATCGATTAACTGCTCGCTACTGCACGCGAGGCGCTACCTGCCGATTTCCTGCTCTTCGAGTGCGTACGCACCAGCGAGCCTACTTGGCCAGCCCGGACCGTTCCACCGAAACGAGCAGCCGCACTTCGCGTGCCGCCAGCCCGACGATGCCCACGGCGGCGGCCAGCACGTAGGCGTTGCCGAGGATCCCCCAGCCCAGACCCCAGCCGAACTCGACGCCACCGCCGTTCGGGACGAGCATCACCACCTGGGAGCCGAACAGCACCACGGCAGCGGCCGCCCACCAGCGCCGCCCGGTCCGCACCAGCAGCACTACCAGTGGGATCGCCCACACCCAGTGGTGCGACCAGGAGACCGGCGACAGCAGCAGCCCGTAGAACGCCGCGACCAGCAACGCCTCCACCGGTTCGCCGCGGCGGTGGAAGCGCACCACCAGCCACACCGCGGGCACGGCCAGCAACGCACCCACCGCGAGAGCGGCCGTGGTCGACCACGGAGCGAGCGCGGACGCGCGGTTGACCATGCCGTTGAGCGACTGGTTGAAGATCCAGTGCACACTGCCGATGCGATCGGGGTCGAACACCGCCGAACCCCAGTAGTCCGCCGCATCGCGCGGCGCGATGACGAACATCACCGCCTGCAGCCCGGCGAACATGCCGAGCGCCCGCAGCGCGTCCCGCCAGCGGCCGGTGAACAGCAGGTAGGGCACGAAGATCAGCGGGGTCAGCTTGACCGCCGCGGCCACGCCGATCAGCGTCCCGCCCAGGCGCGATCCGCGTGCGCACAGCACCAGCGCGTCGACTACCACCAGCGCCATCAGGATCAGGTTGATCTGGCCGAGGAACAGCGTCTTCCACACCGGTTCCAGCAGCAACGCACCCAGCGTGGCCACCGCCAGCCACGCACCCCGGAGCCGCCCGGCCACCGCGAGCACCACCGTGACCGAAGCCACCGACAACGCCGTGGCCACGCCCCAGGTCAGCCCCGAGGGCACCAGCGCGAGCGGCACGAACGTCAATGTCGCGGCCGGGGGGTAGGTGAACGGCAGCCGCACCCAGTCCGGCAGCGTCGTCAGATCCGCGGAGTACAGCGGCTCACCCTTGAGCAGGGTGGCCGCGCCCGCTCGGTAGACCGCACTGTCCGCGCCGAGATGCCAGCCACGCAGCCAGACCACCAGCCCGGCCACCAGCGCGAGCACCGGCAGTACGGCCGGCCACCGGTTATTGCGCAGAATCGACACCTGGACCGTCCACGAGCGCGCGGTCCCTTTTCCGGCGTTGCAGGCCCCATCTGGCGATCAACGCCGCCGCGAGCACCACCGGCATCAGGATGTAGGCGGCTCCGAGCACGTTCTGCCACACCTTCCAGTGCAGCTCCACGTTGCGCCCGTTGGGCAAGATCAGGAGTACGCAGCTGACGAACACAAAGCCCACCAGGAACGTGCCCAGCCAGCGTTTCCAGGCTGTTGCCGGGGTGGTCTTCGGCAATCGCGAGACGAGCAGCACGACCAGCGGGACGACCCACACCCAGTGGTGCGTCCAGGAGATCGGCGAGATCAGCAGGATCCAGAACGCGGTGACCAGCAGCGAGGCCAGCGCCTGGCCCCGCCGGTGGAAGCGGAGCACCAGCCACAGCGCCGGGATCGCCAGCACCAACCCGATCCCGATGGCCACTTTCGACGCCCACGGCGCGAGGTCGGTGGCCCGGTTCATCAACGCGTTCAGCGACTGGTTGCCCGCCCAGTGCACCGGGCCGATGCGGCCGGTGTCCGGCAGCGTCTTGGTCCAGTACTGCCAGGCGTCATGGGGGTTCACCAGGAACAGCAACGCCTGCAGGCCGACGAAGGTGATCAGCCCGCGGATCGCGTCCTTGCGCTTGCCGGTGATGAACAGGTGCCCGAGGAACACGATCGGGGTGAGCTTGATCGCGGCGGCGACCCCGACCAGCACCCCACCCCACCGGCTGCCACGTGCGCCGAGCACCAGCATGTCCAGCAGCACCATGGCCATCAGGATCAGGTTGATCTGGCCGAGGAAGATCGTCCGCCACACAGGTTCGAGCCCGAGGAACACCAGGAAGAACACGATCGTGGAGCGCGCGGGCGAAGCCCACCAGCGCGGCCCGTCGGCCGCCGGCCGGGGCAGCGCGCCGATCGCGATCCGCACGGTGAGCGCGAGCGCGGCGAGCGAGACGACGGTGACGAACCCCCAGGCGACCTGTGTCGGCACGATGGCGAGGGGGAGGAAGAGCAGAGCCGCGGTCGGTGGATAGGTGAACGGCAGCAGCGCCCAGCCCGGCTCGGTCGGCAACGTGTTGGCGTCGTAGAGGTTGTCGCCATGGAGCAGCTGCAGCGCGCCGGCGCGGTAGACCGCGCTGTCCACGCCGAGGTTCCACTCGTGCACCCAGCCCCAGATACCGACACCGACCGCGAGCAGCGGGACGAGCGAGAGAATCAGGATCGAACGGGGACGTACGGAGAGCCGGGCCAGTGATCGGCGCAACGCCAGCCGTGGCTGCCCGGCAGCGGCCGCGGGAGCTTCGCCGGACAGGGCGGGGGGGACGGTCCTGGTCACCGCACCAGGAAATCATGAACATCCGGACGCTGGTCAGGAAGGGTGACCACAGACGGGCCGGAGCGGGCAATCGCCGGTGGCGGTGGTAGTGGCGGTGGCGGCCGGTGGGCGGCGGTGGGTTCGGGTGGTTCGCGGTCCGCGTCGGTCGGCGGCGGTGGGTGGCGGTCGGCGGCGGTGGGTGGGTCGCGGTGGCCGGCCGTCCGCGGAGTCCTGGGATTTTGGCCGGGGAAGCGGGTTTCCGCTGCTTCAGGCGGGGGTTCGGTGCTTTGCGCAGGCGCGGACGGTCGAGGTTCGGTTGCTCTTGCGGCGGGCGCAGGCGGAGGAGGTTCGGTGCTCTGCGGCGGGGCGCCGGTGGAGGGGTTCGGTGCTTTGCCGGGGTGGACCGGGTGCTCTTGCCGCTGCTGTTTCGCCGTTGTTTTGCCGCCGCTTTGCGGCCGGAGTGTTCCGGCGTTCGCAGCGAGGTTTCCGTTCGCTCCGCCTCCCCCTCGGCACCGCGGATGCGATGCGAACATAGCTGCTCACGAGCCCGCTCTAGGACACGAAAGTCGTGCTCACGCAGCTGCTTTACGGCGCGAAAGTGACCTTCGCCTCGGTCACCCGTCGCGAACGGCCCCTTGCCCCCAAGCACCTGACACGAAAGTCACTCCCACTCGCATGACGCCCCCGGCATGAACGGGACCTTCATTTCATCGAATCGCCACGATCGGCCCGTTCGTACCGCGCACTCGGCACGAAAGTCCCTCTCCCTCCGCGAGCATGGGAGCGAACGGCCCACTCGCCGCCCGGCCCCGATGCGAAGGTCACGCTCGCACCGTCGACCCGACGCGAAGGTCACGCTCGCACCGCGAGCGTGAAGCGAAAGTCACTTTGGCTCAGCAGACCTGGGGTGAAGGTCCCCTTCACCCCAGGTGACCGTCACGGGCGGCCCTTTCGCACCGCCTGCCGGCCAGCCGGCCCGCCGACGCGAGCGGCACCCTCACCCCCGCCCAGGCAGGGTGTCGGCAAAGTCGGTGTGGAGTCCGTGAAGGGACCCTTCACAGACTCAGAGTCCGTGAAGGGTCCCTTCACGGACCCGAAACCGGTCCGGCGCACGCCACGAGGTGGTCGCACACACCTCCGCATCGCCCGCTGCCGGGCCCCCGACCAACTTTGCCGGGGCCCTGCCCGCCCAGGCGTCCGGTGCGAGCGGCACCCTCACTCCGGAGCCGAAGCGATGCAGGCTCGCGCCCCAAAACCCACCTGCCAGCAGCGTCAACCGTGCGCAAGATCCGTAAGCAGGGCACAAGCATGCTCGTGCGTGGCAGGCAGGCGCACGGCGGAGACCTGCGGCAGGACGACGTCGCGGAGCTGGGCGTCCGCCGAGAGGCGTTCGTTGAGGCAGCGGCGCAGGGCGACGCCGCGGGAAGCCAGCCGTTCGTCGCGGCGGGCGAGGACGGCGACCGCGGAGGGGCCGAGCGTCGCGTAGCTTTCACCGGTGTCGAAGACTGCTCGCACGGCGTCGGCGACCAGGATCATCGTGGTCAGCCGTGGCCAGCCGGAGACCTCGCCGAGATCCACCCGCACGACGAGCAGGACGTGGTCATCGCCGGTTTCGCCGCGGTAGACCTCGCCGAGGCGGGTGCGCAGGTACGCCGCCGAGGGCAGGCCGGTGAGCGGATCGGTGACCTCGGTGTGCACCAGCTGGTCGGTGGCCACGTCAGCCCAAGCCAGCGCAGTCACCCTGAGTAATCGAGCGGGAGTGGCGTCTACATCCGGTGAGACGAATCCGTCCACGGCAGTGGGATCTGCGAGTACTGCGTGTAGGGCAGCCAGATCGGACAGGGTCTCGGACAAGCCGGCGCCGGCCGCGGCTCTGGCCCGGGCGAGTCCGGCCAGCGCCATCTCGGCGCCGTTCGACCCGTGCCGCACGACGGCCGCGCACACCGCATCCACCTCGGGCAGCGCCCAGTCGCTCGGGAAACGCCAGCCCGCCGCGAGGCTCGCCGTGCGCCAGCGGGCGCGCAACGCCCGGAGATGCCGGTCCCGGTCGAAGCGGGCGCGTGCCTGCCCGCCCGCGGAGCCGGACCACGATCCGGTCGCCGGTACGTCCACCCTGCCCGCCTCCTTCCGGTCGTGTCGATCTTGTCCCCATCCGGGGAAGGGACTTACCCGGATGCCTGCCGTGACGCGCGTTTTCCCATCTTTTCCGGTCCGGCCGCCGGATGTGGAGTGAACTCTTTGCGCCGTCGGTGTCAACCGGTCGACCACAACGTGACGGGTATCGCCGCATCCGTCACACTTGGTGCGCGTTGTACTAGTGAACGCGGCTGGCACCGGCCGCGTCCGCCGACGAAGGAGCCCCGTGTCCACCGTTCCCGCCGATCTCTCCGGTAAGAGCGACGCCGAGTTGATCGCTGAGGTACGCGCCGGGCAGATCGCGTCCTACGGCCCGCTTTACGAGCGGCACAGCGCAGCCGCGCACAACCTCGCCCGCCAGCTGGCCCGGTCCAGTTCCGAGGCCGACGACCTGGTCTCGGAAGCGTTCTCCAAGGTGCTGGACACGCTGCGCGGCGGCAAGGGACCGGACACGGCTTTCCGCGCGTACTTGCTCACCGCCCTGCGGCACACCGCGTACGACAAGACCCGCCGCGACCGCAAGCTCGACCTCAACGAGGACATGACCGACGTCGGCGGTGCCGCCGGTGAAGCGCTCACTGTCCAGTTTTCCGACACCGCTGTCGCAGGTCTGGAACGGACCATGGCGGCGAAGGCGTTCGCTCGGCTGCCGGAGCGCTGGCAGGCCGTGCTGTGGCACACCGAGATCGAGCAGCAGAGCCCCGCCGAAGTCGCACCGCTGCTGGGGCTGACCGCCAACGGCGTGTCCGCGCTCGCCTACCGTGCCCGCGAAGGTCTGCGGCAGGCGTACCTGCAGGTCCACTTGCAGGAAAACGGCGCCGATCGCTGCCGTGCCACCGCGGACCGGCTCGGCGCCTGGACCCGCGACGGACTGTCCAAACGCGAACGTTCCCAGGTGGAGAACCACCTCGACGAATGCGAGAACTGCCGAGCGCTGGCGGCCGAACTGGCCGACGTCAACGGCGGTTTGCGCGCGATCATCGCACCGATCGTCCTCGGTGGCGCCGCTCTCGGTTACCTGGCGACGATCGGCGCGGCCAAAGCGAGCGCGGCCACTGCGGGAGCCGCGGCCGGCGCCAGTGCCGTCGTGGCAGGCGGCGCGAAAGCGGGTGCGGCGGCCGGTGCAGCAGGTGGCGCAAAGGCCGGTGCGGCAGCAGCCGCGGCCGGACCGCGGCAATTCGTCGGGGTCGCCGCTTCGGGGGCCGCGATGGTGGCGGCAGTCGCCGTCGCGCTGGCCGCCGGTGGCGGGCAGCAGACGATCCCGGCCGCCCAGCAGGTTCAGCAACAGCAGCCAGTAGCCCCGGCCCCGCAGCCCGCACCGCCGCCTGCTGCCCCGCCGGCGCCCGCGGCCCCTCCCGCGCCACCGGCACCCCAAGCACCCCCGCCGCCGGCCCCGGTTCCGCCGCCCGCGGCACCTCCGGCAGCCCCGCCACCGGCAGCCCCGGCAGCGCCCCCCGCGCCGCCGCCCCCCGCTCAGCCGCCCGCCGCTCCGGCGCCGCCGAAGCTGTCCGCGACGTCGCCGCCGAGCGGGGTCGAGCTGAAGCCCGGCGGAGCGCCGGTCGCCATGCCGATCACGGTGCGTAACGACGGTGGCAGCGTGTCCGAGCCGATCCAGGCCACGCTGAACCTGCCGCCTGGCGTCTCCGCGGTGCCCGCGGGCGGCGGCGGTGGCGCAGCCGGTTCGTTCGCCGCCGAAGCCGCGCCGCAGTCCGGCTCGCTCAACGTCGCCTGCCCCGGCGGGACCGGCACGGTGACCTGCAAGACCGGCTCCGGCCTCCAGCCCGGACAGTCCGCGGTACTGACTTTCCGCTTGCAAGCCGCGGAAGACGCGCAGGGCGGCACAGTGACCGGCTCCGTCTCCGCGGGCGTCGCGGTGCGGATCCAGGTCAGCGTGCCGGTCAAGGTGCAGACTCCGGTGGACGATCTGCTGCTGCAGGCGGACGCGGACCGGCTCTCGTCGTTCCCGTGGAACCGCAACCCGCTCATCTACGTACGGGTGCGCAACACCGGCGAGAGCACGAAACCGGTCACCGTGACCTTCGACCACGCGCTGTTCCAGTCGTGGAGCCTGAGCGGGTTCGCCTGCACCTCCGGCGGCGCAGGTGCGACGTGCACCACGCGCACCGCCCTCGCGCCCGCCCAGCAGGCCGGTCTCTGGGTGCGGGTCCAGGGCCGCCCGCAGCACAACGCCCCCGTGACCGTGACCGCGACGCTGGGCAAGGCGACCAAGAGCAAGCAGGTGCGGTTCGGGTGCTGGCTGGGCATCTGCGAGGTGCCCTACCCCACCGGCCCCGTGCCGACGCTGCCCTCGGTCCGGCCGGCACCATCGTCCACTCCGGACACATCCACTCCGTCCACTTCGGAGAGCCCGTCCACCTCGAAGAAGCCGCACCCGCAGCCGAGTGCCCGCAGCACTCCCCCGGCCTCGCCGGCCGACACCCCGGAGAGCACCTCCAGCACCCCGGCCACGACCACCACGAGCGCGCCACCGAAGCCGGGACCCGGCGAGTCCGATGATGCGGATAAGGGCCGCAAATCCGGTGATCAGCCGCCTTCCATCGAGCCCCGCAGCTTCTTCGGCTGGTTCATCCAGTAGCGTCCGGGCGGTGCGTGAGTTCCTGACGAAGCATCGTGAGCTGCTTCGATTCGCCGTGGTCGGCGGCACCAGCTTTGTGATCACCACGGTGATCACCTACACGCTGAAGCTCACCGTGCTGCGGGAGAACCCGGTCACCGCGCTGATCGTCGGCGTGCTGATCGCCACGATCTTCTCCTACGTGGCCAACCGGGAATGGTCCTTCCGCACCCGCGGCGGACGCGAACGCACCCACGAGGCCGCGCTGTTCTTCCTGATCAGCGGGGTCGCGCTCGGCCTGAACGCGCTGCCGCAGTGGATCTCGCGGTACGTACTGGACCTGCAGGCACCGCACGTGAGCCTGGTCGGGCAGGAAACGGCCGATTTCGTCAGCGGCATGATCTTGGGCACCCTGCTCGGCACGCTGTTCCGCTGGTGGGCGTTCAAGAAATGGGTGTTCCCCACCGAGGGCGCCCGGCTGCGCGCGGTCGCACCGCCCGCCGAATCGGGCGAAACCGGCCGGAAGGCCGCCTGACACCCGGGGTGACCTCGGCTTCTCTAGACTGGTCGGGTGACCGTCGTGGAAGCCGTGCTCGCCCGTACGCCCGCCCCGCTGCGTGCGGTGCTCATCAAGCACCGGGAGCTGCTGAAGTTCGCGATCGTCGGCGGCACGACCTTCCTGGTCGACAACGGCGTCTGGTACCTGCTGAAGCTGACCGTCCTGGAGGCCAAGCCGACCACCGCGAAGGCGATCGCGATCATCGTCGCCGCCATCGCGTCCTACGTGCTGAACCGGGAATGGTCCTTCCGCACCCGCGGCGGCCGCGAACGCACCCACGAGGCCGCGCTGTTCTTCCTGGTCAGCGGAATCGCGGTGGTGGTGAACCTGATCCCGCTGTACCTCTCGCGCTACGCGTTGCACCTCGAGGTGCCGCACGTGACGAGGCTTGTGCAGGAGGTCGCGGACTTCGCCAGCGGTTCCATCCTCGGCATGCTGCTGGCCATGGTCTTCCGCTTCTGGGCCTTCAAGAAGTGGGTTTTCCCGGACGAGCTGGGCGAACGCCGCCGCGAACACGTCACCCGCCTACCCCGCTAGCCCCCGCTGTGGCCCGGCATGAGGGCTGTGAAGGGTCCCTTCACGGACGCTGAGGCTGTGAAGGGACCCTTCACAGCCTTTGCGGACGAAACCGGCGGGGCGCGGGGTGGCGGGCGGCTCAGCGGGGTGGCGGGCGGCTCAGCGGGGCGCCGGGTCGGCGGGCCAGCGGACCTCGCCCACGTCGTCCGGTCGTGGCACCTTCAGGAACAGGCTGAAGATCGCCGGGCGCTTGTTCGACAGTTCCAGCCGGCCGCCGTCCGCCTCGACCAGCGCCCTGGCCAGTGCCAGGCCCACGCCGGTGGAGCCGCCGCCGGAGAACCCGCGCTCGAAGATGTGCGGGGTGATCTCGTCCGGCACGCCGGAGCCGGTGTCCCCGACCTCGATCACCACGGTGCCCTCCGCGTCGCCGCGTCGGGCGACCACGGTGACCGTCCCGGCGCCGTGCCGCAGGGCGTTGTCCAGCAGCACCCCGATCACCTCACGCAGTCGCGCCGGGGTCGCGCGGACCACCAGCCCGTCGGTGATCTTCATCCGCAGGTTCCGGCCCTCGGAACGCAGCAGCTGCCGCCATTCCTCGGCGATCGCGGGCAAGCTGACCGGCAGGTCCACCGGCTCGGCGTCGACCTCGCGCGCGGCACGGGCCGCGGCCAGCAGGTCCTCCAGGGCCTGCGCCAGCCGGTCGGCCTGCTCCTGCGCGGCGCGGGATTCCTCGGCCACCTCCGCGTCTTCGTGCAGGGTCAGCGGCTCCAGACGCAGTTGCAGGGCGGTGAGCCGGCTGCGCAGCTGATGCGAGACGTCGCCGACCAGCTGCCGCTCCCGCTGGACAAGCTGGGCCAGCGCGGACCCGGAGGTGTCCAGTGCCTCGGCGAGCATGTCCAGCTCGGCCACCCGGTACCGGCTCGGGTCGGGCCGGAAGTCGCCGCCGCCGAGCCGGGACGCGCGGTCGGCGACGTGCCGCAGCGGTTTCGCCAGCCGCCGCGCGGTGACCGTGGCGACCACCGTGCCGGTGCCGACCGACAGCACCACCAGCAGCACCACCAGCAGGGTCACCTGGGTTTGCTTGGTACGCACCGGTTCGCTCGGGATGGCCAGGATCACCGTGCCCCGCCGGGCGGTCGGTGCCGATTCGACCACCGGGTCCGGGCCGGGATTCAGGCCGAGCTGCTTCTCCGGGATCCCGTCACCACGGATGGTGAGCAGCCCGCCGTGCGGCACGCCGACCCGGAACTGGTCGATGTCCACCTCCTGGCCGTTGGCCACCTGGGTGTCCACGGTCGCGGCGATGTTGCGCGCCCGTTCGGCCAGGCTCTCCCGGTTCAGGTTCTCCACCAGCCGCCAGGCGGTGACGCCCAGCGGGATGCCCAGCACCGCCGCGGTGACCAGCACGGCGAGCAGGATCGCCAGCAGGATCCGGCGGCGCATGCTCATCGGCGGCGGCTACTCGACGTTGAACCGGAAGCCGACACCGCGCACGGTCGCGATGCGCCGCTCCGCGTCGGAGTGCGCGGATTTGACCGCCCGGCCGCCGGCCGCCTCGTCCGCGGCCACCGAGAGCTTCCGGCGCAGCCAGGACATGTGCATGTCGAGGGTCTTCGAGGTCTTCGACTCCAGGTCGTTCCACACCTCGGCGAGAATCTCGTCGCGGCTGACCACCTGGCCGGCCCGGCTCATCAGCACCCGCAGCAGCTCGAACTCCTTGTTCGCCAGCTGCACCTCCTGGGTGTCGACGGTGACCAGGCGGGCACCGAGGTCCATCCGGACCCCGCCGGCCTCCAGTACCTCCGGCACCCGGCGGCGCAGCAGCGCGCGGATCCGGGCCAGCAGCTCGGCCAGCCGGAACGGTTTGGCCACGTAGTCGTCGGCGCCCGCGTCGAGGCCGACCACGAAGTCCACCTCGTCGGTCCGCGCGGTGAGCATCAGCACCGGCAGCTCGGTCCCGCTCGCGCGCAGCCGGCGGCACACCTCCAGCCCGTCCATCCCTGGCAGGCCGAGATCGAGCACCAGCAGGTCCACCCGGTGCGCCGTGGTCGCGGCCAGTACCGCCGGACCGTCGGTGACGACCTCGATCTCGTACCCCTCGCGCTGCAGCGCGCGCGACAACGGCTCGGCGATGGCCGGATCGTCTTCGGCAAGTAGGACCATGCTCACCTGGCCAACCTTACGGCGAACCCCCGTGAAACCATCGTGACCGTGCCCGGCTACGACGAAGACCTCACCCTCGCCACCCGGCTGGCTAATGCCGCCGACGCGCTCACCACCGCCCGGTTCCGCGCGCTGGACCTCGCGGTATCGGCCAAACCGGACCGCACCCCGGTGACCGACGCGGACACCGCGGTGGAGGACGCGATCCGCGCGATCCTCGCCGCCGAACGCCCGGACGACGCCGTGCTCGGCGAGGAGCGCGGTGGCAGCGCGGACGCCCATGGCCGGGCCTGGGTACTCGACCCGATCGACGGGACGAAGAACTTCCTGCGCGGCGTGCCGGTGTGGGCCACGCTGATCGCGCTGGTCGAGGACGGCACGCCGGTCGTCGGCGTGATCAGCGCGCCGCTGCTCGGCCGCCGGTGGTGGGCCGCTTCGGGCGGCGGCGCCCACCTGCGTGACGCCGCGGGCGAGCGGGCGCTGTCGGTGTCCGGAGTGGCCGCGCTGTCCGACGCGTATCTGTCCACAACGGACTTGAACACCTGGTCCGAGTACCACTCGCGGGAGCGCTATCTCGCGCTCACCGAAGCCTGCTGGGAAACCCGTGCGTTCGGCGACTTCTGGCAGCACTGCCTGGTCGCCGAGGGCGCGCTGGACGTGGCCGCGGAGTGCGTCGTGAACCCGTGGGACGTCGCCGCCGCGCAGGTCATCGTGACCGAGGCGGGCGGGCGGTTCACCGACCTGTCCGGGGCGCCGACCTACGAGGGCGGCTCGGCCCTGTCGACGAACGGCCTTCTGCACGACGAAGCCCTGACGCTGCTGCGTCGGTGAAAGCTGTGAAGGGACCCTTCACGGACTCTGAGTCTGTGAAGGGTCCCTTCACAGCCCTTGCTGCGATCAGTGCGCGCCGGGCAGGACGCCGACGGCGCCGCGGGCGACCTGTGACCAGGTGAGCCGGCCGAACAGGTAGTGGCAGGCGACCTGTTCCGAGGTGAACGCGGCCCAGTCGTAGCGGTTGCCCTGCTCTCGCCAGAACACTTCCCAGCCGCCCGAGGTGGGCATCAGGCACCACGTGTTGTCCGTCTCGGCGCCGACGGAAACGACCTCGGCGGGCACGCCGATCACGTCCAGCCACCGCCGGATCGACTGCGTGTTCATCGTGCCTCCCGCGTGATGTCGGCCAGGAACCCCAGGGTGAGCAGTTCGTCGGCGGACAGCACCGCGCGGTAGCGCACGCCACCGCCGGGCTGCCCGAACCATCCCGCGGCGATCGAGCGCCACATCGGCACCGGCTTCTCCACGCGGTAGCGCCGGTACCCGGCACGCAAAGCCGCGGGCGGCAGCGAACGCCGGGCGAACGGCGTGCCCTCGGGGGCGAAGATCCGGCCGTGCTCGCCGCCGAAGCGGTCCAGCAGGGTGCCTTCCGGCAGCACCACCGGCTCCGCCGCATCCGTCCCGCCTTCGGGGAATTCCTTCGCGGACGGCCACACGTACTCGGCGCCGTCGACGAATCTGCTCTCCCACTCCGGGCCTTCGGGCGGCCGGTAGCCGTCGAGCACGGCCGCCGGTGGCGACGGGTCGGCGGGTGGTGTGGGCGAGCGTCGAAAGCCTTGGGCGACATACCCGAGCACGGTGGTGTCTTCGAGCAGCGCGGACTCCGGGTGGTCGGCGGGCGGGTACCGGCGGGCCCGCGACGGCAACTGGCGCTCGGGGTGATCCGCGGCCACCGGCAGGTGCCCGAGCGGGAACATGTGCACCAGGAACAACGCCAGCACGCTCTCCCGGTCCGTCCGCGGCGAACCGACCGGCGGGCGCGTCACGGGTCCGGGCCGCACACAGGTGCCCGACGGCGGGGTCGGCACGTCGTCGAAGCCCCGTTCGAGGAACCCGCGGTACTGACGGGGCACCTGCACGGGGCCGGTGGCCACGTCGGTGTCGGCCAGTTCGGGCTGATCGGACACGGGCACCCTCTTCTCGGTCGCGCCGGCACCGGTAAAGACGTTCGTCCCGCCGGGTGGTTCCGGCCGAGCGGGAACCCCAGTTTATCTCCCGCCGTACCAACGCGCGGGCGGCGTCGCGCGGGCCGATACGGCGGAAACCCGTTCCGGTGACCAAACCGGCGGCGACGTCCGGCAGGACTCGCAGCGATCGAGCGGGTGAACGCGGCGCCCGTCGACAAGTACCGGCAGCCCCGAGCAACCTTGCCCCGGGCCGGAGAACCGCTTGTGCGACGGGACTCGGGCGTCAGCCGCCCAGCGCGTTCACCACCCGGGAGGGGGACGGGCGGCCCAGCTGCCGGGCCATCCACCCGCTCGTCTCGACCAGCGCGCGCAGATCGACGCCGTGCGCCACGCCGAGCCCTTCGAGCAGCCACACGAGATCCTCGGTGGCCAGGTTGCCGGTGGCCGATTCGGCGTACGGGCAGCCGCCGAGACCACCTGCCGAAGAGTCCACAGTGGACACGCCGGCGCGCAGGGCCGCCTCGGTGTTGGCCAGCGCCTGTCCGTAGGTGTCGTGGAAATGCACGGCGAGCGCGGAGACGTCCACCCCGGCCTTCCCGAACGTCTCGATCAACCTGCTCACCTGCCCGGTGGTGGCGACGCCGATGGTGTCGCCGAGGGACAGCTGAGAACAGCCGAAGTCGAGCAGCCGCTGCCCCGCCCGCACGACCTGTTCGGCGGGCACCACGCCCTCCCACGGGTCGCCGAAGCACATCGACAGGTAGCCGCGCACCTCCAGCCCCTCGGCACGGGCGCGGGTGACCACCGGCTCGAACATCGCGAACTGCTCGTCCAGCGAGGAATTGAGGTTCTTGCGTGCGAAGGTCTCGGTGGCGCTGGCGAAGATCGCGATGTGCGAGACGCCCGCGTCGAGCGCGCGGTTCAGCCCGCGCTCGTTCGGCACGAGCACCGGGTACCGCACACCGGGACGACGGTCGAGCCCGGCGAGCAGTTGCTCGGCGTCGGCCAGCTGCGGCACCCACTTCGGATGCACGAAGCTGGTCGCCTCCAGCGTGCTCAGCCCGGCGCCGGCGAGCCGGTCCAGGAATTCGAGCTTGATCTCCACCGGGACGACCGAACTTTCGTTCTGCAGCCCGTCGCGCGGGCCGACCTCCCAGATCGTCACCCGCTCCGGCAGCCCGTCCGCCGGGACCCGCTCGGGCAGTCCCACCTCCAGTGCACCCACCTCAGCGCCTCCTTCCACGCGGAGCCCGCCGCTGCGGCGGCAAGGGCTCGGTCTGCTGGGCGCCAGGGCCGCCCCGGCCGGGATCGGACTGATAGTCGTCGTACGGATTGTCGTTGACCTCGCGGTAGATCACCGTGTGCACGTGCTCGACCCGCGGGATGTCGTCGAACTTCAGCGGTTCGTCGGAGGCCGACTCCACGACCAGCGTGCCGCAGCCGAAAACCCGGTCCAGCAGGCCGTGCTCGAACTTCACGCTGTTGATCCGCGACAGCGGGATGTCGATACCGGTGCGCTTGAGCACGCCTTCCCGGGCGATCAACCGGTCGGTGGTGACGATGAAGTGCGTGCTGCGCCAGCGGACGAAGGGCGTGAAGAACACCCACACCACGAGCACCACCGCCACCACTCCGATGGCGATCAGCGCCACGTTGTTCCACGGCGCCGCCATGCCCGATGACAGGGTGAGCAGCCACACCGCCGCGCCCACCGTGATCAGGAACCCCAGGAACGGGAAGATCAGCATCTTGAAGTGCGGGTGACTGTGCACCACCACATGCTCATTCTCGCTGAGCAGATCTTCCGGATAGGCCACGGCGGATGCTCCCTGATCTGTGCCGATGCTGATAGTCCCCACCGTACCGGCGTGCGACGGTCACGGCGCCCGCGGACACCGGTCCGGGTTCAGAACGGGCGGACGTGGACCACGTCACCCGCGGACACGGTGAGCCTGCGCCCGTCCGGAACGTCGACCTGCAGCCGCCCGTCCGGGTCGAGATCCGCGGCCCGGCCGGTGAGTTCGGTGCCGTCCGGCAGCTGCACGCGGACGTCCTGGCCCAGCGTCGCGCAGCGGGCCCGGTAGTCCGCGAGCAGCCCGGCCGCGGCCGGCTCGCCGCCGGACTGGCGCCAGCGCCGTTCCAGCTCGTCGAAGTGGGTGAGCAGGGCGAGCGCGAGCGTGGTGCGATCGGTTTCGGTCGCGCCCTGCTCGGCCAGCGAGGTCGCCGGCAGCCCGCCCGGGCCGGCGGGCACGTCGGCGCCGAGCGGCAGCACGTTGAGCCCGATGCCGAGCACCACGGCGGTCTCGTCCCCGCCGACCGCCTCGGCGAGGATTCCGGCGCACTTGGCCCGCTGCGGACCGGCGAGCATGTCGTTGGGCCACTTGAGTACGGCGTCCACCCCGGCTTCGGTGGCCACCGCGTGGGCCGCGAGCCCGGCGACCACCGACAGCGAGCCGAGCGCGGCGAACGACACGCCGGCCGGGCGCAGCGCGATGCTCAGGTACAGCCCGGCGCCCTTCGGTGAGCTCCACGTCCGGGCCCGGCGGCCGACCCCGGCGGTCTGCTGCTCGGCGAGCAGCACGGTGCGGTCCGCCGCCCCGTTTTGGAGGGCTTCCCGCAGGTCTGCGTTGGTGGAGCCGGTCGTCTCGACCACGTCCACCCGGGCGTACCGCCCGGCGAGCCCGTCGCGCAGCCGTGCCGCGTCCAGTTCAGCCATGTACCCAGCCTAGGAGAGTCCCCCTAACGCGCAAGCGACTCGCTCGTTACACAGAGGTGCGCTCTTCTAGATTGGACGCCGTGACCCCGCCGGAGATCTCCGCTGAAGCCGCGAATCCCTCATGGGGCCGTGGCGTGCTGTATCGCGGGCTGGTCGCGCTGCCGCTGGTGGCGGGTCTGGTCACGGCGGGCTGGATCGTCGCCGACCGTGACGAGCCGTCTGCCCCGGCCCCGGTCGCGGCGGCCGCCACGGAACCCGCGGTGAGCGGCCCGTCCGTGCTCGAAGCGAGCGCGCCGTTGCGTGCGCAGGAGCCGGTGCAGGGCGCGGCGAGCAGTGGCGGGTCGCCGTTGCAGCAGTGGGCGGATTCGCTCGCCGGACCGTTGGACATCCCGGCGACCGCGTTGCTGGGCTACGCGAATGGCGAGCTTGCGTTGCGCGCGGAGGACCCCGGCTGTCACCTGTCGTGGGTCACGCTGGCCGGCATCGGCGAAGCCGGGACCGACCACGGCCGCCGCGAAGGCACGCCGATGGGGCTGACCACGGCGCAGTGGAAGAAGTACGGCACGAAGATCAGCGGGATCACCAAGCCCGCGCTCACCGATCCGTCATCCTCCGCAGTCGCCGCGGGCCGCGCGCTGTGCGCCGGCGCCGGAAACCTGACCGCGGGCAACGGCTGGTGGAAGGCGATGGCCGGCTACCACAGCGGCAGCGGTATGGAGCTGTTCCGGCAGCGGGTCCTCGGCTACGCGCAGCTGTACGCCACGCTGTCGCTCGACAAGGACAAGGCCGCCACTCCTGCCGTACGCGCCACCCGATTCGCGTTGGGACAGCTGGGTTTGCCGTATGTGTGGGGCGGCAACGGGCCGGACGCGGGTGCCGCGGGCTTCGACTGTTCCGGGCTCACCAAGGCGTCTTACGAAAGCGCGGGCGTCAGTCTGCCCCGGACTGCGGACAGCCAGTTCCGTTCGCTGCCACCGGTTACTGAGCCGCAGCTGGGCGATCTGGTGTTCTACGGCAACCCCGCTGTCCACATCCACCACGTGGGCCTCTATGTCGGCAACGGCTTGATGATCAACGCTCCGACGGAGGGCCAGGCCGTGCAGATCCACACCGTCCACATTCCCGGCGACGACTACGCGGGCGCCGGGCACCCCGCCTGAGGCGGCACGATCTTTGCCGGGCCGGTAACCTGCACTCGACCGCGACGCTGCCCGAGGAGGTGAGACCCATGAACGCTGTATCGATGTGGGTGCTCCCCCTCCCGTCACGGTCGGGCGATTGACGTAGGTGTCGCCGGGAGCGCCTCGACAACCAGGCACTCCCGAACGGCACCACCTATGGACTCTCCGAAGTTCACCCCCGAGCCGTTCGACGTGATCATTGCCGGGTGCGGGCCGACCGGCGCGATGCTGGCCGCCGAGCTACGGCTGCACGACGTGCGAGTACTCGTTCTGGAGCAGGAAACCGAGCCCGTATCGTTCGTCCGCATCGTCGGTCTGCATATTCGCAGTATCGAGCTGATGGCAATGCGCGGTCTGCTGGATCGCATTCTCGAGCACGGAAGAAAGCGTCCGGCCGGCGGATTCTTCGCCGCCATTCCCACACCCGCGCCCAAGGGCCTTGATTCCGCACACGACTATCTGCTGGGGATTCCCCAGCCGGTCATCGTTCGTCTGCTGGAAGAACACGCGATCGAGCTGGGCGCGCAGGTCCGGCGCGGTTGCGCGGTGGCCGGTTTCGAGCAGGACGACGAAGGGGTGACCGTCGAGCTGGCCGGCGGTGGACAGCTGCGTTCGCGCTATCTCGTCGGCTGTGACGGCGCGCGCAGTGCGGTGCGCAAACTGCTCGGCGTCGGCTTCCCCGGCGAGCCTTCGCGGGCCGAAACGCTGATGGGCGAGATGGAAGTGGGGGTGCCGCTGGAGGAGATCGCCACCAAGATGACCGAACTCCGCGAGACGCGTCAGCGATTCTGGCTCCGGCCGTTCGGCGAAAAGGTCTACAGCGTCGTGGTCCCTGCCGAGGGAGTCAGCGATCGCGCAGAGCCGCCTACTCTCGCGGATTTCCAGCAACAGCTGCGCGCCATCGCCGGAACCGATTTCGGTGTCCATTCCCCGCGCTGGTTGTCCCGCTTCGGGGATGCCACCCGGCAGGCTGAACGTTATCGGGTCGGACGGGTGCTGCTGGCCGGTGATGCGGCGCACATCCACCCGCCCACCGGCGGCCAGGGCCTCAATCTGGGCATTCAGGACGCAGTGAACCTCGGCTGGAAACTGGCGGCACAGATCCGCGGCTGGGCGCCGGAAACGCTGCTGGACACCTACCAGGCAGAGCGTCATCCGGTCGCCGGGGACGTACTGGACAACACCCGCGCGCAGACGGAACTGTCGTCCACCGAACCCGGCCCGCGGGCCGTGCGCAGGCTGCTCACCGAACTGATGAACTTCGATGAGGTGAACCGCTACCTGATCGAGAAGATCACCGCGATCGACATCCGCTACGACTTCGGCGCGGGCCCCGACCTGCTCGGCCGCCGGCTGCGTGACATCGACCTGAACCAGGGCCGCCTCTACGATCAGCTACACCGGGGCCGTGGCCTGCTGCTGGATTGCAGCGAAAGCCTGACCGTCGGCGGTTGGTCGGACCGGGTCGATTACCTCGCGGATCGCACTGCGGGGCTGGATGTTCCGTGCGTCCTGCTCCGCCCAGACGGCCACGTCGCCTGGATCGGCGACGATCAGCAGGACCTCAACGACCACCTCGCCCGCTGGTTCGGCAAGCCCGCCTGAGTAACCGAAGGGCCAGGACTACCGGGTGGCCGCGCGCTTTCGCTTCGGCCGCGGCCACCCAATGGGGCGAGCCGGCCCGGCGGGCGAGTACGGCGGCCTGCAGGTAGTGCTCGGCGGCCGGGCGGCCCAGCTCCGTCGCCAAGTCGCCGAGGTAGTACGCGACCGGGCCAGGAACGCGGGCCCGAACCGGCTCCGGCGAATTCCCCGGCAGCCGGGATGAGCAGGGCGTACCGGCGTTCCGCTTCGGCAGGGCTGTCCGGGGTGCTCAGACAGGCGCTGAGTCCGAGGAACAGGTCCGGCCGTTCCGGCGGAGTACGCTCCATTGTGGACACAAGACCGTGCGATCGGTACAGGCAATGCCGGGCCAGTGCGGCCATTTCCCGGTCGAGGCCGGGCATCTCGCTGCCGGACAGGCGAGCCGCGGCAGTGCGATACGCCGCCTCGGCCGCCAGGGTTCCGGCAAAGTCGGTGTAGAGGTCCGTGAAGGGACCCTTCACGGACTCTGAGTCTGTGAAGGGACCCTTCACAGACCCGAAACCGGTCCGGCGCACGCCACGAGGTGGTCGCACACACACCTCCGCATCGCCCACTGCCGGGCCCCCGACCAACTTTGCCGACACCCTGGTCTCGGCCGCGGTGAGCGGGCCGGTCACAGTGAGCCGTAGCGCGCGGTACCACTCGGTGAACACGCCGACGAGCGGGAGGCCGTACTCCGCGCCGAGCGAATCCGCGGCAGCCGCGTGGGTGTCGGCGGCGGCGAAGTCCGCCAGCGCCGAGTGCGCTTGCACCAGCATGAGGTGACCGAGCACTTCGAAGGTCACGAGCCGGTGCCGCCCGGCCGTCTCGACCAGCTCGGTCCCGATCCGCGCGCGTTCGGGGGCCAGCCCGGCCCGGGTGACCGTCTGAGTCCAGCGCGCGTTCAACGCCAGCGCCAGCAACGCGGGGTCGTCGGCTTCGCGCGCCAGCCGCTCGGCTTCGAGAGCCGCTTCGAGAGCGCGAGAACCACCGTCGCTGCGCAGTTCCAAGGCGATCGTCGCCAGCAGGCGGGCGCGGATCCGCGCTTCCGGCCCGGTCGCCAAGACCCATTCGGCGGCATCGGCGATCCGCCGGGCGAGCGCGGGATCGTCGTTGTCGGTCCAGACTCCTGGCACGTCGAACGCGGTCAGCACCCGCGTGGTCAAGTCCAGATCGGCGCCCGCGAGGTCGAGTGCCTCAGCGCGGTATCGGCGAGCCGCAGCGAGCGAACCGGTGATCGCCGTAGTTCGCGCCAAGCCCATCAACAGCTCGGCCGTCCGCGGGCCGCGCGTCAAAGCCGCCTGCCATGGCCGGGCTGCTTCATGAGGCGCGAAGTCTCGCTCCGCGCGTTCCGCGGCCGCTCGCGCGTAGCCCACTCCACGGTCGTCGCCGGCGCGCAGGAAGTGATGCGCCAGCAGGAAAACCTCCCCTGGACCGGACCTGCGCGGCTACGGCGCCTGCGGCAAACCCGCCGACCCGCACGGGCAGGCCTACGCCAAACGCACCATGGCCGCCGACGTCGTCGCGCTGGCCAAGGCGTCCAGCCACGAGCGGTTCGCGCTGGCCGGGCACGACCGCGGCGCGCTCGTCGCCTTCCGCGCCGGGCTCGACCATCCGGACGCGGTCACCCATCTCGCCATGCTCGATGTATTGCCCACCCTCGACATGTCGGACGTCCTGCACGGCGTGAACGCGGCGGTGGCCTTCCACCTCTACCTGATGGCGCAGCCACCCGGCCTGCCCGAACGCATGATCGGCGCGGCGCCGGACGAGTTCTTCGGCCACTTCTTCGACCAGTGGGCCCGCGATCCGGCCGACATCCGCGCGGAGTACCTCGCCGCGAGCCGGGCCGCCGTCCCGTCGATCGTGGCCGACTATCGGGCCTCCGCGTCCGTCGACCTCGAACACGACCGGGCCGACCGGGCCGCGGGCAACCAGCTGCACATGCCCGTCACCGTGCTGCAGCAGGACTGGGGTGCCACCCTCGGATACGACGCTGCCGCGGTCTGGCGCGCCTGGGCGCCCGGCTGTGTGCACGAGACGGTGACCTGCGGGCAGTTCATGGCGGAGGAGGGACCGGCCAGGATCACCCAAGCCCTGCGGGACCTGCTGGCCCGCTGACCTTCCGGCCGGAGTGCCCCACGACACTGGACTCGGCTGTCAGAATTGTCCGGACCTGTGATCCGAGGACCGGGAGAACGATGGCTGACGGGGCAGACCATCCGGCGCGCACCCCCGCCGGGACACTCGCCGCGGAGCTGGCCGCCCTGCGGGCGCGGGCCGGGAACCCGTCGTTCCGGAAGATGGCCGGACGCTCGGGCCGGATCTCGCACACCACCCTGCACGAGGCGGTCGGCGGCAGCCGCTTCCCCTCCTGGGACACCACCCGGGAGTCGGCGCCCAGGCACACCAGCGTTCCGGCGGCGAGCTGGATCAACGCCGCCCACCAGCCCGGCCATT